>NZ_JBFAWU010000015.1:0-202511 GCF_040680455.1 Streptomyces sp. NPDC052052
ATTCGCCCGCTCCGGCGGCAACATGGCGGACCTCGCCACCCACTACGCGGCCGCCGGCTACCTGGTGTTCGTCCCGAGCCTGCCCAGCGCCGATACCTCCGGCGGAGGTACGGGCCCCGCGCCGTCGCGGAGTCAGTCGAGGTAACCGCGGAGCTGGTCGGCGAAGGCGTGATCCCGGAGTTTGTTGAGGGTCTTGGACTCGATCTGGCGGATGCGTTCGCGGGTCACACCGAAGAGCCGGCCGATCTCCTCGAGCGTGCGGGGCCGTCCGTCGACCAGCCCGTAGCGCAGCTGGACCACCTTCCGCTCGCGCTCGTTGAGTGTGGAGAGCACCGCCTCCAGGTGCTCACGCAGCAGCAGGAACGCGGCGGACTCGGCCGGGGACGCGGCGTCGCCGTCCTCGATCAGGTCACCCAGGGCGATGTCCTCCTCCTCACCCACCGGGGCGTGCAGCGAGACGGGTTCCTGGGCGAGCCGCAGCACTTCGCCGACCCGTTCCGGGGTGAGGTCGAGCTGGTGGGCGACCTCCTCGGGCGTGGGCTCGTAGCCGCGCTCCTGGAGCATCCGGCGCTGGACCCGTACGACGCGGTTGATCAGTTCGACGACATGGACCGGGACCCGTATGGTCCGTGCCTGGTCGGCGAGGGCGCGGGACATGGCCTGCCGGATCCACCAGGTCGCGTACGTGGAGAACTTGTATCCCCGGGTGTAGTCGAACTTCTCGACCGCTCTGATCAGTCCGAGGTTTCCTTCCTGGACCAGATCGAGCATGGTCAGCCCGCGGCCGACATAGCGTTTGGCGACGGAGACCACGAGGCGCAGGTTGGCCTCGATGAGGCGGCGCTTGGCCATCCGCCCCATCACCACCAGCCGGTCGAGGTCGACGGCCAGCCGGGTGTCCGGGTCCGGGGCGGTGGCGAGGCGTTCCTCGGCGAAGAGACCGGCCTCGACACGACGGGCGAGCTCCACCTCGTCGGCGGCGGTGAGCAGCGGAATCCGGCCGATCTCGCGCAGATACTGGCGGAAGAGGTCCGAGGACGGGGCCGTGGTCCCCGGGCGGCCCCGCGGCTCCGGTGGTTCGGGGGCCTGCGGCAGCTCCTCCATGAGTGCCCCGTACGGGTCGGACAGGTCGGAGGGGCTGGACGGTGTCGGCGGCTCCGCCGCGGCCTCCGGATGGTGGACGGCCCGGTCCTGCGCGGGGATGGCCGAGACACGCTCGGTTGTGGTCGGGGTCCGGGTCTGCACGGGGGCGACCTCCAGGTGATCGCTGCCGGACGCGGGGACGAAGGACCACCGTCCGGCGGCCGGCCGCGCTCCGATGACTCAGGCACCGACCCCAGTGTGGGGGAAGACACAGCGCTGCCACGAGGGGCGTGCGGAGACTTTCTGAGGCCGTCCGCGACCGGACGCGTGCCGGACCGGGCCCGGACGGGCGGGCGCCGGGTCCGTCCGGCGGCCGGGTGGTGCGACGGTGACCGGACCTGGCCGGCACACCTGCCTGGTCATGGCTCCGGGAGGCTGTGTCAGAGCGCGTCGGCGCCGTTGTTGCGCAGGGACTGGGCGTACTGCTGGAGGACCCAGACCTCGTTCTGCGCAGCCGCGAGATGGTCCGGGGCGACCTTGCTGCCGAGCCGGGCGAGACTGCCCTGTACGTCGTTGATCCGGCGGTCGACGGCGCGCAGCCGGACCTGGACGAGCTGCATGCCCGCGTAGGTCTCGTCGATGGTCTTGCCGCGGAAGACCTCGACCGCCAGCTCGGTGACCAGGTTGCGCACCGTGTCGTCGGGCGCCGCGTCCAGCACCCGGACCAGGTATTCGCGGGTCTCCGGGACACCCGTCTCGGCGCCGCCCGCCTCCTCGATGCACTGCCGGACGGCGGCGTACGGCGGGGCGGTGAACTCGTCGGTCCCGTAGGCGTCGAAGGCCGGTGAGACGAGTGCGGGCTTCTGCAGGGCGAGCTTCAGCAGCTCGCGCTCGGTGCGGTGGGCGGGGCTGCGGAGGTTGAGGGCGGGGCCGGAGACGGCAGGGGCCCGGACCTGCTGGTACTGCTGACCGCCACGGGGCGGGGCCTGTGCGGGGCCCCGCTGCTCGCCGCGCTCGCGGGCCCAGCGGGCGAGCTGGGCGACGCGCTTGACCACGAACTGGGTGTCCAGGATGCCGAGCATGCCGGCCAGCTGGACGGCGACCTCGTGCTGCGAGGAGCTGTTCTTGATCCGGGCGACCACGGGTGCCGCCTCGTCGAGCGCCGCGCCGCGGCCCGCCGGGGTCTCCAGGTCGTACCGGCCGACGATCTGACGGAGCGCGAACTCGAAGAGCGGGGTGCGGGGTTCGACCAGGTCGCGGACGGCCTCGTCGCCCTTGGCCAGGCGCAGATCGCACGGGTCCATGTTGTCCGGGGCGATCGCGATGTACGTCTCGGCGGCGAACTTCTGGTCGTCCTCGAAGGCGCGCAGGGCCGCCTTCTGCCCGGCCGCGTCCCCGTCGAAGGTGAAGATCACCCGGGCACTGCCGTTGTCCATCAGGAGGCGGCGCAGGATCTTGATGTGGTCGCCGCCGAAGGCCGTGCCGCAGGTGGCGATGGCGGTGGTGATCCCGGCGAGGTGGCAGGCCATGACGTCGGTGTACCCCTCGACGACCACGGCCCGGCTGGCCTTGGCGATGTCCTTCTTCGCCAGGTCGATGCCGTACAGCACCTGGGACTTCTTGTAGATCGCGGTCTCGGGGGTGTTGAGGTACTTCGGTCCGTTGTCGTCCTCGCGCAGCCTGCGGGCGCCGAAGCCGACGACATCGCCGGAGGTGTCGGTGATCGGCCACATCAGCCGCCCGCGGAAGCGGTCGATGGGGCCGCGCCTGCCGTCCTGGGAGAGGCCGGAGGCGATCAGCTCCTTGTCGCTGAAGCCCTTGCCGCGCAGATAGCGGGTGAGGTGGTCCCAGCCGGCCGGGCTGTAGCCGATGCCGAAGTGCGTGGCGGCGGCCTGGTCGAAGCCGCGCTCGGCGAGGAACTTCCGGCCGATCTCGGCCTCGGGTCCGTCCAGCTGCTCGACGTAGAACTGGGCGGCCGCCTTGTGTGCCTCGACCAGACGGATGCGCTCACCGCGCTGGTGGGAGGGGTTGTACCCGCCCTCCTCGTACCGCAGGGTGATGCCCGCCTTGGCGGCGAGCCGCTCGACCGTCTCGGAGAACGAGAGATGGTCGATCTTCATCACGAAGGCGATCGTGTCGCCGCCCTCCTGGCAGCCGAAGCAGTGGAAGAGACCCTTGCTCGGGCTGACCTGGAAGGAGGGGGACTTCTCGTCGTGGAACGGGCAGAGACCCTTGAGGTTGCCACCACCCGCGTTGCGCAGCTGGAGGTAGTCGGATACGACGGCGTCGATCGGGACCGCGTCCCGTACCGCCTTCACGTCGTCGTCATTGATCCTGCCTGCCACGGGTGAATTCTACGGGTGAGGTGCGACAACCGTGCTGTGCGGCGGTGTGATCCACGGAACCCGGACCGGACGGGGCCCGCCGGGCGCCGCGTACCGGCGGGGTACGTGCCGGCCGCTCCGGGCCGGCGCGCAGCGGCCCGGAGCGGCTCGGATCAGCTCAGGGAGGCCAACGGTACCGACGGGTCCGCCAGCGCGTCCGGGTCGACCTGCCGGCCCGACCGGATCAGCTTCTGCACGGCCTCGGTGACGTCCCACACATTGACGTTCATCCCGGCCAGCACCCGGAGGTCCTTCAGCCAGAAGGCGATGAACTCGCGCTTCCCCGCGTCCCCGCGGATCACCACCTGGTCGTAGCTGCCCGGCGGCGCCCAGCCCGAGTATTCGAGGCCGAGGTCGTACTGGTCGGAGAAGAAGTACGGCACCCGGTCGTAGCTGACCTCCTGGCCGAGCATGGCGCGGGCCGCGGCCGGTCCGCTGTGCAGGGCGTTCGCCCAGTGCTCCACCCGCAGCCGGGCCCCGAGCAGCGGATGCGCCACGTTGGCGACGTCACCGGCGGCGAAGATGTGCGGGTCGGAGGTGCGCAGGGAGGCGTCGACGGCGATGCCGCCGCCGTCCCGGCGCGATGCGATGGCCAGCCCCGCGGCCTCCGCGAGGGCGGTGCGGGGGGCGGCGCCGATCGCCGCGAGCACATCGTGGGCGGGGTGTTCCTCGCCGTCGTCGGTGCGTACCGCGAGCACCAGACCGTCCTGGCCGATGATCTCGGTGAGGCGCAGGCCGAAGTGGAAGCGGACCCCGTGGTCGCTGTGCAGCTCGGTGAAGATCTGCCCGAGTTCGGGCCCGACGGCCTGGTGCAAGGGGGTCGGCTCCGGTTCGACGACGGTGACCTCGGCGCCGTATCCGCGCGCCGCGGCCGCGACCTCCAGGCCGATCCAGCCGGCCCCGGCGATGACCAGATGGCCGTTGTCCCGGCCGAGGGAGGTCAGTACGTTGCGCAGCCGGTCGGAGTGGGCGAGACGGCGCAGATGGTGGACGCCGGTCAGGTCCGTGCCCGGAATGGGGAGACGGCGCGGCTCGGCCCCGGTGGCGAGCAGCAGCTTGTCGTAGTGGACGACGGTGCCGTCGCCGAGCTCCACGGAGCGGCCCACCCGGTCGAGGCCGGTGACGGGCTGGCCCAAGTGGAGTTCGATGTCGGCGCCCGCGTACCAGGCCGTCTCGTGGATGAAGACGCTCTCCCGTTCCTCCTTGCCGGTGAGGTAGCCCTTGGAGAGCGGAGGCCGTTCGTACGGATGGTCGCGTTCGTCGCCGAGCAGGATCACCCGGCCGCTGAAACCTTCCGCCCTGAGCGTCTCGGCCGCCTTCGCTCCGGCCAGTCCTCCGCCGACGATGACGAACGTCCGGTGTGCGTCGACCACGTGATGCCTCCTCGGTGCTGAGTGCGCGGGGCCCGACTGCGAGCGTCCCGCACGCAGCGTGATGGCGAAAGTGGGTGTACCCCGATCAGTTGATGTGCCTCCCGCCCCGGAGCGGGGATTCCTGCCCCGGGGCGGGAGGCCGTCCCGGGGGCTTCCTGCTCACCGCGCCGGGCCGGGACCGGTGGGCGCGGGAGGGTCCGCAGACCCGGTGGGTCAACCGCGGCCGGTGAGGCTCGCGTGCAGGGAGCGGGCGGAGGCGTCGGTCAGGGCGGCGATCTGGTCGACCAGGACCCGCTTGCGGGCCCGGTCGTCGCGGGCGGCGTGGAACAGGGCACGGAACTGCGGCTCCAGCCCCTGCGGTGCCCGCGCGGTCAGCGCGGCGGCCAGCTCCGCGATCACGACCCGCTGGTCGGCGCGGATCGCCTCCTGCTCGGCGCGCTGCATGACGTACCGGTCGGCGACCGCCTTGAGCACGGCGCACTCGTTGCGCGCCTCACGGGGGACGACGAGTGCGGCGGCGTACCGGCCGAGACGGCCCGTGCCGTACGCCAGTCGGGTGCTCCGCTCGGCAGCGAGACAGAACCGGCCGATCAGCTGGCTCGTCGCGTCCTTCAGCCGGGCCTGGGCGACGGCGGATCCGTCGTAGCCGTGCGGCCACCAGTCCTGGCCGGTGAGCCGGTCCAGGGCTTCGGCCAGTTCCTGGGGGTCGGTGTCCACCGGGACGTAGCGGCCGATGGCGACCGCCCAGATCTCGTTCCGCTCGGGCTCGGCCGAGAGGCGGTCGGGGTCGATGTGCCCGGCGTGCAGCCCGTCCTCGAAGTCGTGCACCGAGTACGCGACGTCGTCGGACCAGTCCATGACCTGGGCCTCGAAGCAGGTGCGGTCCTTCGGGGCGCCGTGGCGGACCCACTCGAAGACCGGGAGGTCGTCCTCGTACACACCGAATTTCGACGAACCGGGGTCGAAGGGGTGCCGGCCGCGCGGCCACGGGTACTTGGTGGCCGCGTCCAGAGCGGCGCGGGTCAGGTTGAGTCCGACACTGACCAGTTCGCCGGTCCGTGTGTCGGGCACGAACCGCTTCGGTTCGAGTCGGGTCAGCAGCCGCAGCGACTGGGCGTTGCCCTCGAAGCCGCCGCAGTCCGAGGCGAAGTCGTTGAGCGCCTGCTCCCCGTTGTGCCCGAACGGCGGATGCCCCAGGTCGTGGGCGAGGCAGGCGGTCTCGACCAGATCGGGGTCGCAGCCCAGTGCCGCCCCGAGTTCCCGCCCGACCTGGGCACATTCCAGGGAGTGGGTGAGCCGGGTCCGGGGACTGGCGTCCCACGCATGGCTGCGGGTGCCCGGGGTGACGACCTGGGTCTTCCCGGCGAGCCGGCGCAGCGCGGCGGAGTGCAGCACCCGGGCGCGGTCCCGTTGGAACGCGGTGCGCTCGGGCCGTTTGTCCGGCTCGGTGTCCCAGCGCTCGGCGTCGGCCGCGCCGTAGGGAGTCGTGCCGTGGGAGGCCGCTCCGTGGCCCCGGGTTCCCTGCGTACCGTCCATGCCGTCGATGCCGTCCATGGTTCCGACAGTAGACGGCCGGGCCGCCGAAGAGGGCTCAGGCGGATGCGCGGCGGGAGGTTCGGGGCGGGCGCTGATCGGTCGCCGCTCCGGCCGCGCATGGCCGCACCGGTCCCGGGTCAGGGGCCTGCGCGGTCCGCCGGCTTCCGTTCCGGGAGACGAGGACGAGCTGGGTGCCGAGCTGGGCCGTGATGCGGGTGAACAGTTGCGCCGTGCTGTCGAGAGGCAGGGACTTGTCCGGATGTGCCGATACCGAGTCCGTCATGGACCGATTGTGCAGCGCCGAGGTTGCCTGGCTGTTGCACCAGGGTGACGGGCGGGCCGTGTCGGCGCCGGAGCGTGCCGGAACCGACGGGACGGAGGAGGAAGGGAAGGAGGGAGAACCGCTTCTCCCTGTCGCTCGTCCGATCATGTGGGACAGCGCACCGTGCACACGACGCGAGCAGCGAGGGCAGGAGGCACTCATGGGGGAGAAACAGCCGGGGCGGACGGGGTGGCTTCGGCGACTGCGGCCGCGTCGGCCGCGGACCCGGCGCGGGCAGCGGCGGCTCGTGCAAGGGGTGATGGTCGCCTGTGCGGCGGCGCTGGCGCCCGCGACCTGGTTGCACTCCGTCGCCGACGCCCGTATCAGGACGGTCGCGGACGTGCCCGCCCAGCAGGTCGCCGTGGTGTTCGGGGCGGGGCTCCAGGAGGGCCGGCCGTCGCCGTATCTCGCGGACCGGCTGGCGGCGGCCGCCGAGCTGTACCGGGCCGGGAGCGTGAAGGTCGTCCTCGTGACCGGCGACAACAGCCGGAAGGAGTACGACGAACCGGACGCCATGCGCGGGTATCTCCGGGCGCGCGGGGTGCCGGACCGGCGGATCGTGAGCGACTTCGCCGGGTTCGACACCTGGGACTCCTGTGTACGGGCCAAGAAGATCTTCGGCGTCGACCGCGCGGTGCTGGTGAGCCAGGACTTCCACATTCGGCGAGCGATCGCACTGTGCCGGGCCGCGGGGATCGATGCGTACGGGGTCGGCGTCGGCGCCGCACACGATGTGACCTGGTACTACGGCGGGACGCGGGAGCTGTTCGCGGCGGGGAAAGCCGCGATGGAGGCCCTGTTCGAGCCGGACCCGCACTTCCTGGGGCCGAAGGAGACCGGGATCGCGAAGGCCCTGGCGGCGGACCCGGACTGAGGCGCGCCGGACCGCCCGGCGCGCGGTCCGGCGCCACGTCCGGCGCGAGGCCCAGCCCCAGGTCCGGCGCGAGGCCCAGCCCCAGGTCCGGCGCGCGGTCCGGACCCAGGTCCGGCACGGTTCCGCGAAGAGGCCGGGCGTCGGCTCTCCGCCGGGCCCGTGACGGCGCGGTCCCGTCCCTACAGAGGGACGACCGGGGCGGTCTCGGCCGAGACCCAGTCGAGATAGCGGGCGCTGCCCCGTACCACCGGGATCGCGACGATCTCCGGTGTCTCGTAGTCGTGGGCCGCCAGAAGGTGCGCCTCCAGTTCGTCGTACCGCTCGGCCGTCGTCTTGAACAGCAGTTGCCACTCCCGGGTGGTCTCGATGGTGTCCTGCCAGCGGTAGACCGAGATGACGGGCGCGGCGATCTGTACACAGGCGGCGAGACGCGCCTCCACCACGCCCTGCGCCAGGGAATGGGCCTTGTCCTCGCTGTCCGTCGTGGTCAGCACAGTCAGCCATGCCGGCTTCGTCACCTTCGGCTCCTCGGTGTCGGTTGGGGAGGCCTTGCTCCTCCGTCGATTGTCGGGGGCCTCACGGCATGATGCCCGTTGTCGGGACGCCGTACGGATGGGCGGCTTTGGCGTCACGGAGCGCGCGCCCCCACCAGACCAGCTGGTCCAGCAGCTTCCTGGCCGCCGCGTCGCAGCCCGCCGGGTCCCTGGGCCTGCCCTCCTCGTCGAACAGGGCGCCCGCGTTGTGGAACGAGACCGTGTCCCGGATGCCGACGCCGTGCAGTTCCGCGAACACCTGCCTCAGGTGCTCGACGGCGCGCAGGCCTCCGGAGACTCCGCCGTACGAGACGAAGGCGACGGGCTTGGCCTGCCACTCGGCGCGGTGCCAGTCGATCAGGTTCTTCAGCGGAGCCGGGTACGAGTGGTTGTACTCGGGGGTGATGACGACAAAGGCGTCGGCCCGCGCCAACCGGGCGGACACCGGGGCCAGTCGGGACTGCGCATCGTCGTCGGGCCGGTGGGAGAGCGCGACCGGCAGGTCGAGTTCCGCGATGTCGATCAGGTCGGTCGCGAGGCCGGGGTGACCGACGGTGTGCGAGAGGAACCAGTTGGCGACCACCGGGGCCAACCGCCCCTCGCGATTACTGGCGAGGACGACCGCCACCTCCAAGGGCGTGGTGGAGTGGGCCATGACGGCAAAGGGCGAGGGTGCTGGAGCGAGATCCATGGGGAGAGACTCGTACGTCAACCTTGGTTGAGGTCAACCCGTCGCGCTCTGGCGGAGCCGGGAATCCGTCCTTGCGGTGGCCGGCGCGTCGCAGAACGCCTCCCGGATTGGGGTGCGCGCCCTCGCCGGACCC
This sequence comes from Streptomyces sp. NPDC052052, assembly GCF_040680455.1. NCBI lineage: Bacteria > Bacillati > Actinomycetota > Actinomycetes > Kitasatosporales > Streptomycetaceae > Streptomyces > Streptomyces sp. NPDC052052. The sequence goes on from NZ_JBFAWU010000015.1 coordinate 8,930, forward strand.
CGGGGGACGGGCCCGACGAGGGCGGTGACCGGATACGGCCCGGTCCGCCGTTCCCGTGGGGGCTGCCGAATGTGTGCCCGTCCCCCGCACGGTCATGCGTGTGAGGTACGCCACGTCCCCAGGAGCGGCCTCACCCGATCGGCAGCCCTTTCCGTGCAATCGGTGAGGCTCACCCCCATCACCGCCGCGACCTGCACGCATGCGCTTCGGCAAGAGCGGCGCGCCGGACCGTTCGGGTGCAAGCTGACTCGGCATCAGCAGGCATGGAGAGCGAGCCACCCGTTAGCTCGGAGTCAGGACACACCAACTCGCACCATCCGCCGAAGGAACCCTCATGCGTCCTGCTCCCTCCGTGGCCGCTGCCGCCGCTTCCGTGGCCGCCCTGACCGCGCTCGCCCTCGCCCTCTCCGGCCCCCTCGCCCACGCGGACGAGGCCGGCGCACTACCGGCCCACCCTGCGTCCGCACCACGGGCCGATGGCGGCCCCGAGGGACAGAACGACGAGGGACGCGGGAGCAATTCCTCCGGCCTCGACATTCCTTCCCTGCTCGACTCCGTCGGGGGGCTCAACGCCCTCTCCGGACTCGGCGCCGCCTCCGGGGACGAGAGGTCGACGAATCGCGACAACTCATCGTCCGGGCGGGACAGTTCGAACGAGCGGGACAACTCGTCGTCCGACCGGGAGAGTTCCTCCTCCGGGCGCGACAGTTCATCGTCAGGGCGGGACGGCTCCTCGTCCGGACGGGACAGCTCGTCGTCAGGGCGCGACAGCTCCTCGTCCGGGCGCGACAGCTCGTCGTCAGGGCGCGACAGTTCGTCTTCAGGGCGGGACAGCTCCTCCGGGAGTGGCAGTCAGTCCGGGTCCGGCTCCCCCAGCGGGCACGTCAAAACAGGTGTCGGCGGCAGCGTCCGATCCGACACCTCCCAGATCGCGGCGGGAGCCGGCGTACTCGCCGCGACCGCCGTCGGCGGAGCCTGGCTCCTGCGTCGTCGGGCGAGCGGCACGCAGGCAGCCGGCTGACGGAGACGGGATTCACCTCTCCGAACCGCCTGGTTCCCGTCCCGGTGGCCGCGTGCCGCCGGGGCGGGACCGTCCCCCTACCCCCTGTTCCGTTGTTCCGTCATCCGGAGGACGACCGTGTCCCACAAGGCCAAGAACTGGCTGCTGGTCCTCTCGGCCCTGGCCGGCATCTGGCTGATCCGGCACGGCGCCGACGCGACGCTGCTCCCGCCGCAGCCGACCGCCGCCCAGGCCTACACGGGCGGCCCCGAACTCCAGCCCGGGTCTCCGGTCGCGGCGCCGCTGAATCCCTCGGCACCTGTACGCATCCGAATCCCGAGCATCCGGGTGGACGCACCGGTGAACCGACTGGGGCTCCAGGCCGACGGCAGCCTCGAAGTGCCGCCGGCCGGGAGCCGCAATGTCGTCGGCTGGTACCAGGGCGGCACAGCGCCCGGCTCCGCGGGCAGCGCGATCGTCGCCGGCCATGTCGACAACGCACAGGGGCCGTCCGTCTTCTACAACCTGGGCACCCTGCAGAAAGGCGGCACCGTCGAGGTGGTCCGTCAGGACGGGCGCACGGCGGTCTTCTCGCTCGACGCGATCGAGGTCTACCCGAACAAGAACTTTCCCGACAAGAAGGTGTACGGCGCCTCGCCCTACGCCTCGCTGCGGCTGATCACCTGCGGCGGCGGATTCTCGAAGACAACGGGATACCAGGGCAATGTGGTGGCCTACGCCCACCTCACCGCGGTGCGGTGAAACCGGCCGCCCGATGCCGGTCGCTCAGGCCGCCCACTGGTCGAACGCCAGCTTGGCGACCAGTGAGAACACCACGACCAGCAGCACCCCGCGGACGAAGCCGCTGCCCCTGCTGAGCGCCATCCGGGCCCCGAGCAACCCGCCGGCCAGGTTGAACACCGCCATCAGCGCGGCCAGTTGCCACATCACGTTGCCCTGGTAGGCGAACATCGCCAGCGCCCCGCCGTTGGTGCAGACGTTGACGATCTTGGCGGTGGCGGACGCCGTCACCAGATCAAGGTGGAGCACCGCGGTCAGCGCCAGCACCAGGAACGTTCCGGTGCCGGGGCCGAACAACCCGTCGTAGAAGCCGATGCCGCCGCCGACCAGCACGATCGCGGCGACGGTGCGGGCGCGGGTCACCCTGCGCCGCGTGCCGTCGTCCGCCGCCCTGCCGAACGAGGGCCGCAGCATCACGAACACCGCGACCGCCAGCAGCGCGACCATGATGACCGGACGCAACACCTCACTGCTGATACCGGCGGCGAAGAACGCCCCGGCCATCGAGCCGGCCAGCGCCGCGAGCCCGATCCGCAGGGCCGTGGCGACCTTCACCGGCGCCCTGCGCGCGTACGTCACGGCGGCGCCCGACGTACCGACGATCGCGATCGCCTTGTTCGTGCCGAGGACCTGTGCGGCGGGGACGTGCGGCAGTCCCAGCAGCAGCGCGGGCAGCAGGAGCAGTCCGCCGCCGCCGACCACCGCGTCGATCCAGCCGGCCGCGGCTGCGGCGAGGCAGAGGACGACCAGGGTGATGAGTGCTATGTCGGGCATGGGCGCGACCCTAAGGACCCGATACGTGCTACGTCCAACCGCTGGGGACGGATCGGGAAAAGCCGGGCCAACCCTGAGGTGCGGATCCACCCGGGCCTCCGGCCCGGGCCGCATCCTCGCGGGTCCGGCGAACTCGGGCCGACCGGGCGGAATCCGGGGCCCTCCGGCCCGTCCGCGGGGCGCGCCCCGGTCGTACGCTTGGCCCATGAGCCACGGCTGGAACGCGAGCGGCATCCCCGATCAGAGCGGCCGTACGGCGGTGGTCACCGGAGCCAACAGCGGCATCGGGCTGATCACCGCGCGGGAGCTGGCCCGGCGCGGTGCGCGGGTGCTGCTCGCCTGCCGTGACGAGACGCGCGGCAGGGAGGCCGAGACCCGCATCCGGAGGGCCGTGCCCGGCGCGGACGTGGAGTTCGTACCGCTCGATCTGGCGGCTCTCGATTCCGTCCACACCTTCGCCGCGGCCCACGCGCCCGACCGGCTCGATCTACTGATCAACAACGCGGGAGTGATGGCCCTTCCGTACGGGAGGACGGCCGACGGTTTCGAGCGGCAGTTCGGCGTCAACCACCTCGGGCACTTCGCCCTCACCGGACTGCTGCTGCCGAAACTCCTCGCCACCCCCGGGGCGCGCGTGGTGAGTGTCTCCAGCATCGTGCACGCCCTGTCCGACATCGACATCGGGGATCTCAACAGCGAGCGCAAGTACCGTCGTTGGGTCGCCTACGCCCGCTCGAAAACCGCCAATCTGCTCTTCGTCCACGAGCTCGCCCGGCGGCTCTCGGCAGCCGGGTCCGACGTCGTGGCGGCCGCGGCGCACCCTGGATACGCGGCCACCAATCTCCAGGCCGCGGGCGCCCGCATGGAGAACCGCAGGATGGCGGAGCGGGTGTTCGGGATCGGCAACCGGATCGCCGCCCAACCGGCATCGTCCGGTGCGCTGCCCACCCTGTACGCGGCCACCGCGCCCGGTGTGCGCCCCGATTCGTTCACCGGGCCGGGGCTGCTGGGCTGGCGCGGCGCACCGGCCCCGTCCTGGCGGGCGGCCTGGACGCGGGACGATGTGTCGAGCGAGCGGCTGTGGGTGGCGTCCGAGCAGCTCACCGGGGTGGCGTACGCGGACCTCGCTCCCTGAGGTCCGCTCCCCCGCCGGCCGGCGGATCAGGGCGTGTTTCGAAAGTGGCGTCGTCTGCCCGAAGGGCAGGCTCGGCGGCGTCTGGTGCGTGCGATCGCAAGGCGGAGGGTCGCCCCGATACCGGGTGTATCGGGGTGAGCCCGACAACGCAGCGAGCGTGCGTGCCAGGCGTCGCCGAGCAGACGGGACTTTCGGAACACGCCCTGGCTAGCTCTGGTGTCCCTCGACGGCCGCGGGATCCATCCACATGACCTCCCAGATGTGGTGGTCCGGGTCCTGGAAGGAACGGCCGTACATCGAGCCGAAGTCCATCGGCGGATTGGCGGGCGATCCTCCGGAGGCGAGCGCGGTGTCGACCAGTTCGTCGACCTTCTCCCGGCTCTCCGCGCTCAGGGCGAGGATCACCTCGGTGGACGCCGAGGCGTCGGCGACCTCCTTCTTGGTGAACTCCCTGAAGCGGGGCTCCGTGAGGAGCATGACGAAGATGGTGTCGCTGATGACGAGACACGCGGTGTTCTCGTCGCTGAACTGCGGGTTGCACGAGAAGCCGAGCTTGCCGAAGAAGCCCTTGGTCGTCTCCAGGTCCTTGACCGGCAGGTTCACGAAGATCATCTGTTGCATGGCCGTTCCGCTCTCTCCTGTTCGAACCCGATGTCCGAACGCGTTGACGACGGGTAGACCGCCCGGCCGTACCGGACTCATCGGTGCTGATGAAGAATTCTGCCCCCGGCATCACTGCGCGGCGAGCGGAGCGCCGCCCCGGAGCAGTTCACCGCCGAGCGGGGTGAGCGTATGGAGGACGGAGCTGCCGTGCCGCAGGGTGTCGATCAGACCGGCCTCGCGCAGCACCCCGGCGTGCTGGCTCGCCGAGGCGAGCGAGACCCCTGCCCGGAGGGCGAGTTCGCTGGTCGTGCAGCCGTTGCCGATGGCTCTCAGGACGGATGAACGGGTGTGGCCCAGGAGCCGGCCGAGCCAGGGTCCCGGTTCGGCGAAGACCGGGGCACGGGGGCGGGTGACCGGGTAGACGAGCACCGGCGGGAGCTGCGGATCGCGGTGGACGACCGGGGTGACGCGACAGAAGTAGGACGGCTGGAGCAGCAACCCCCTCCCGTCCAGGTGGAGTTCACGGTCGACGGGGTAGTCCGCCTCCAGCACCGGGGGTCGCCAGCGGATCATGGGCGGAAGGGAGGCGAGCAGTTGGTCCGCCCCGCCGTCCAGCAGAGCACGGCCGCGGATGGCGCGGTCGGCCTCGACGCCGGCCCGGATGTGCGACCAGTACGGTTCGATCGCGGCGCGGTGGTAGCCGCGCAGGGCGGCGCCGAGCCGGCCGAGCATCTCGGCGCTGCCGTCCGGGGTACGGCCCGCCTCGCGGCGTTCGGCTTCCAGCAGGGCGAGTTCGGCGTCGACCCGTCGGGGCTCGGTACCGCGCAGTGCTTCGATCCCGGCGTCGATGCCGTACGGCTCGCCACCGCCCTGTGAAGGGGTCAGGAAGTCCGGGAAGTAGCCCCGCAGCGGAATCAGCGCAGCCAGCAGGCGTACGTCACCGTCCAGCCGGTTCCGGGTCTCCGTACGCCATGCCCCGAACACCGCGGCGCCGCGCCGGTCCCTCAGCCGGTGGAAGCTCAGAACGGTTTCCCACAGCGCGTCCGGCCGGGCGGCCATCCGCACTCTGGAGAGGTCCAATCCGGACATATGGATGCGCAGCACCGAGCCCCCCGTGATGTTGCACCTGCAACTTCCCCCGCCCCAGGCTATGCGACTCATCACAGCACGTCACCACGGTGTTTCAGCCAGAGGTGAAATGCCTCGCCTCCCGCTCCCGTATACCGAAAGCTGTACGCCGTCGGGTGTGCCTCCGGGACCACCGGAAGTTCGAGTGAAGGCCGTGGGGGGTTTCGCTCGTTCGGCGGCGGTCGGCGACGGGGGCGACTGGGCACTCGGCAGGGGCAGGCCGGGTGCGGTTCGGGAATGGGGATCCATGGACCGCGCACCGGCCCGTTCCCTCCCTGGTGCCGCAACAGGCAAGGTGTGCCGCGGCACCAGATCTTTGTACGTTGAACAAACTCTGCGTAGTGGGCGAAGGGGAAGCGCCATGTCGCGCACCCCTTCCCGAACGGAACGAGGCGGCGACACCCCCGCACAGGGTGTCGCCGCCTTGGTGAGTTCCGGAGCCGCCGCCGGGTCGGTGAGAGTACGAAGGAACCGACGGCGGCCCCGGAGCCGGGGTGGACGGTGCCGGGTCAGCGGCTGTCGCTGCCCTGCGACTCCGCCGCCGCACGGCCCGCCTCCAGGCGGGCGACCGGGATACGGAACGGGGAGCAGGACACGTAGTCCAGGCCCACCTCGTGGAAGAAGTGCACCGACTCCGGGTCGCCGCCGTGCTCGCCGCAGACACCGAGCTTCAGGTCCGGACGCGTGGCCCGGCCGGCCGCCACGGCGCTGCGCACCAGCGAGCCGACGCCGTCCTTGTCGATCGTCTCGAACGGCGACACCCCGAAGATGCCCTTCTCCAGGTACGCGGTGAAGAACGAGGCCTCCACGTCGTCACGCGAGAAGCCCCAGACCGTCTGGGTCAGGTCGTTCGTGCCGAAGGAGAAGAACTGGGCGGCCTCGGCGATCTGGCCGGCGGTCAGCGCGGCGCGCGGCAGCTCGATCATCGTGCCGATGGTGAGCTTCAGCTCGGTGCCGGTGGCGGCTTCGACCTCGGCGATGACCTGGTCGGCCTCCTCGCGGACGATCTCCAGTTCCTGGACCGTGCCGACGAGCGGAATCATGATCTCGGCGCGCGGGTCGCCGTTGGCGTTCTTGCGGGCTGCCGCGGCCTCGGCGATCGCCCTCACCTGCATGGCGAACAGGCCGGGGATGACCAGGCCGAGACGGACCCCGCGCAGACCGAGCATCGGGTTCTGCTCGTGCAGCTTGTGCACGGCCTGGAGCAGGCGCAGGTCGTTCTCGTTGGCGTCCTTGCGGGACTCGGCGAGGGCGACCCGCACCGAGAGCTCGGTGATGTCGGGCAGGAACTCGTGCAGCGGCGGGTCGAGGAGCCGCACCGTGACGGGCAGTCCGTCCATCGCCTCGAACAGCTCGACGAAGTCGGTCCGCTGGAGCGGAAGCAGTTCCTCCAGCGCGGTCTCGCGTTCGGCGTCGGTGTCCGCGAGGATCAGCTTCTCGACCATCTCGCGGCGCTCACCGAGGAACATGTGCTCGGTGCGGCACAGGCCGATGCCCTGGGCGCCGAAGCGGCGGGCGCGCATCGCGTCCTCGGCGTTGTCGGCGTTGGCCCGCACCCGCAGCCGGCGCACCCGGTCCGCGTACGCCATGATCCGGTGCACGGAGGCGACCAGCTCGTCGGCGTCGTCGGCGCCCGCGTGCATCCGGCCCTCGAAGTACTCGACGACCGGGGACGGCACGACGGGGACCTCACCGAGGTACACCTTGCCGGTGGAGCCGTCGATGGAGACGACGTCGCCCTCCTCGATGACCCGGCCGCCCACCGTCATCCGGCGGCGCTTGGTGTCGACCTCCAGCTCCTCGGCACCGCAGACACAGGTCTTGCCCATGCCGCGGGCGACGACGGCGGCGTGCGAGGTCTTGCCACCGCGCGAGGTCAGGATGCCCTCGGCCGCGATCATGCCGTCGAGGTCGTCCGGGTTGGTCTCACGGCGGATGAGGATGACCTTCTCGCCGGACCGGGACCACTTCACCGCGGTGTACGAGTCGAAGACGGCCTTGCCGACCGCGGCGCCCGGCGACGCGGCGATTCCGCGGCCGAGCAGCTGCGGCCCCGTCCCCTCGCCGGCCCCGGTGTCGTCGAAGCGCGGGAACATCAGCTGCGCGAGCTGCGCCCCGTTGACCCGCTGGAGCGCCTCGGCCTCGTCGATCAGCCCCTGGTCGACGAGCTGCGTCGCGATCCGGAACGCGGCACCGGCGGTGCGCTTGCCGACCCGGGTCTGGAGCATCCAGAGCTGGCCGCGCTCGATGGTGAACTCGATGTCGCACAGGTCCTTGTAGTGCGTCTCGAGCGTTTCCATGATCTGCATCAGCTGGTCGTACGACGCCTTGTCGATCGACTCCAGATCGGCGAGCGGCACCGTGTTGCGGATACCGGCGACGACGTCCTCGCCCTGCGCGTTCTGCAGGTAGTCGCCGTAGACGCCCTGGTGGCCGCTGGCCGGGTCGCGGGTGAACGCGACACCCGTACCGGAGTCGGGGCCGAGGTTGCCGAAGACCATCGAGCAGACGTTGACGGCCGTGCCGAGGTCGCCGGGGATGCGTTCCTGGCGACGGTAGAGCTTGGCCCGGTCGGTGTTCCACGAGTCGAAGACGGCCTTTATGGCCAGGTCCATCTGCTCCCGGGGGTCCTGCGGGAAGTCGCGCCCGGCCTCCCGCGAGACGATCTTCTTGAACTGCTCGACCAGCTTCTTGAGGTCGGCCGCGTCGAGGTCCACGTCGACCGTGACGCCCTTGGCCTCCTTCGCCGCCTCCAGCGCCTCCTCGAAGAGGTCGCCGTCGACTCCGAGGACGGTCTTGCCGAACATCTGGATGAGGCGGCGGTAGGAGTCCCACGCGAACCGCTCGTCGCCGGCCTGGTCGGCGAGACCGACCACCGAATCGTCGAAGAGGCCGATGTTGAGGACCGTGTCCATCATGCCCGGCATCGAGAACTTCGCGCCGGAGCGGACCGAGACCAGCAGCGGGTCGTCCACCTGGCCGAGCTTCTTGCCCATCCGCGCCTCAAGGGCGTCGAGGTGCGCGCTGACCTCGTCGCGCAGGGCCGCCGGCTCCTGGCCGCTCTCGAGGTAGACCTTGCACGCCTCGGTGGTGATGGTGAAGCCCGGAGGGACGGGCAGCCCGAGGTTGGTCATCTCGGCGAGGTTCGCACCCTTCCCGCCGAGCAGGTCCTTCAGATCCTTGTTGCCCTCGGTGAAGTCGTAAACGAACTTCTGACCCTGGGGGACTCCGGACTCCGGGGTGGATACCTGGGGATCTTTGTTTTCCGACACGGGTCTCGACTCCTCGAGGACGCTGATGGCTGCCCTGACGGCGAGGAACATACCCAGATCGAAGGTGTCTGGGTACGCCCACCTGCCCGTCACGAGGCCTCAACCACCCGTCCGCCAGCAGATCGAAAGTGAACTGGTTCATCCCTCGATCAAGAGAGTTCGTTCACTTCTTGAACGAATAAACACTCAGTGCAACCAGTTTCCGCTCAATCGACTACGCACCGCCATGGATGTGTTGATCGATCAAAGTGGAGTCGCCTTGGCACCCAGTGCCATCATTTGAGAAGTGCAACCCTCAAAATTGCGCTCATATGAGCAACCAGCTTCTCAGGGTGGCGAGAATCACTCTACGGAAGGCGCTCAGATGTCACCATCCGGACGGACCGGCGACAGCTCTCGGTAAAACCATGATCACCCGTGCGTAACCAACGGCGACCCGGTACATCCCCCCGACACCCGATACGGACACATCCGGACGCACGCATGGCTGGATATCGCCGAACTCGACGCACCTCAACGCTCAGATGAGCGAGCTAACGCATGAGGCACGCGGTGCCTGTCGCACCGCGTGCCTCATGAAGTGCCCCGGAGAGCCGGGACGTCCGGGTGGACCAGTCGGTCCCAGGAGCGTTCTCAGCCGCCGGAGGTGTCCAGCTCGGCCTCCGCACTCACACCCGCGCAGTCGTACGGGTCCTTCAGCCAGCCGTCCGGCAGCGCCACCCGGTTGTTGCCCGAGGTGCGTCCGCGCGGCCCGTCCGCCCCGTCCGGCCACGGCTGGTCCAGGTCCAGCTCCTGCAGCTGGCCGCCCAGCTCCGCCAGCGACGAGGTGACCGCCAGTTTCCGGCGCATCTCCGAACCCACCGAGAAGCCCTTGAGGTACCAGGCGACATGCTTGCGGAAGTCGATCACGCCACGGGCCTCGTCGCCGATCCACTCCCCCAGCAGCGTCGCGTGCCGCAGCATGACCTCGGCGACCTCCCGGAGGCCGGGAGCCGCCCCGGACGTCCGCTCCGTCTCCGGGCTCTCGAACGCGCGCACAAGGTCGCCGAAGAGCCAGGGGCGGCCGAGGCAGCCCCGGCCCACGACCACGCCGTCGCAGCCGGTCTCGGCCATCATCCGGCGGGCGTCGGCCGCACACCAGATGTCGCCGTTGCCCAGCACCGGGATCTCCGGGACGTGTTCCTTGAGGCGGGCGATGGCGTCCCAGTCGGCCGTGCCGCCGTAGTGCTGGGCCGTCGTCCTGCCGTGCAGGGCCACGGCCGTGATCCCCTCCTCGACCGCGATGCGGCCCGCGTCGAGGTAGGTCATGTGGTCGTCGTCGATGCCCTTGCGCATCTTGATCGTGACCGGCAGGTCGCCGGCCTGGGAGACCGCCTCACGGAGGATCGCACGCAGCAGCGGCCGCTTGTACGGGAGCGCGGAGCCACCGCCCTTGCGGGTCACCTTGGGGACCGGGCAGCCGAAGTTCAGGTCGATGTGGTCGGCGAGGTCCTCGTCGACGATCATCCGCACGGCCTTGCCGACCGTGACCGGGTCCACTCCGTACAGCTGGATCGAGCGCGGCGTCTCGCTCGCGTCGAACTGGATGAGCTGCATGGTCTTCTCATTGCGCTCGACCAGCGCCCGCGTCGTGATCATCTCGCTGACGAACAGGCCCTTGCCGCCGGAGAACTCCCGGCACAGGGTGCGGAACGGGGCGTTGGTGATGCCGGCCATGGGGGCGAGCACCACCGGCGGCTCCACCGTGTGGGGGCCGATCCGGAGCAGCGGGCGAGAAGGGGCGAGCGTGGTCATTGCTCCATTGTCGCGTACGGTGCGGAGCGCCCCGTCGGCAGAGGTCGTTAGTTAACCGTACTATCCATGCATGCCCGAGCTCAGCCCCCGCCGACGGCAGCTCGTGCTGGCGATCTGCTGCATGAGTCTGCTGATCGTCAGTCTCGACAACACCGTCCTGAACGTCGCTCTGCCCTCCATCCAGAAGGAACTGCACGCCACCGTGGCGGGCATGCAGTGGACGATCGACGCCTACACCCTCGTCCTGGCCTCGCTGCTGATGCTCGCGGGCTCCACCGCCGACCGCATCGGCCGCCGGAAGATCTTCCAGACCGGGCTCGTCCTCTTCACCCTCGGCTCGGTGCTCTGCTCCCTGGCGCCGAACCTGGAGTCGCTGGTGGCATTCCGGATGGTCCAGGCCGTGGGCGGCTCGATGCTCAACCCCGTCGCGATGTCGATCATCACCAACACGTTCACCGACCCCCGCGAGCGGGCCCGCGCCATCGGGGTGTGGGGTGGCGTCGTCGGCATCTCCATGGCGGCGGGCCCGCTGGTCGGCGGGCTGCTGGTGGACTCGGTCGGCTGGCGGTCGATCTTCTGGATCAACCTGCCGGTCGGTCTCGCCGCGCTGCTGCTCACCTGGCGCTACGTCCCCGAGTCCCGCGCCCCGATACCGCGTCGCCCCGACCCCGTGGGGCAGCTGCTGGTGATCGGGCTGCTCGGCTCGCTGACGTACGCGATCATCGAGGCCCCGTCGGAGGGACTCGCCTCGCCACTGATCCTGGTGCTCTGCGTGACGGCCCTGTGCTCGCTGGCCGGGCTGCTGCTGTACGAACCCAGGCGCGCCGAGCCCCTCGTCGATCTGCGGTTCTTCCGCAGTGCCCCGTTCAGTGGCGCCACCGCCATCGCGGTCTGCGCCTTCGCCGCGCTCAGCGGCTTCCTCTTCCTCAACACGCTGTATCTGCAGAACGTGCGCGGTCAGAGCGCGTTGCACGCCGGTCTGTACATGCTGCCGATGGCGGCCCTGACCTTCGTCAGCGCGCCGCTGTCGGGGCGGCTCGTCGGCAGCCGGGGGCCGCGCCTCCCGCTGCTGGTGGCGGGCGTGACCATCACGGCGTGCGGGGTGTTGTTCGCCGCGTTCGACGCGGAGACGAACGACGTCCTGCTGTTCACCGGCTTCGTGCTGTTCGGCCTGGGCTTCGGCATGGTGAACGCGCCGATCACCAACACCGCGGTCTCCGGGATGCCGCGCACGCAGGCCGGTGTGGCGGCGGCCGTCGCCTCGACCAGCCGGCAGATCGGCGGAACGCTCGGGGTGGCCGTGATCGGTGCGGTGCTGGCGGCGGGTGTGGCCGGAGCCGGATCGCCGCGGAGCGCCCCGTACGCGGACGCGTTCGTGGACGCCAGCACGCCGGCCTGGTGGATCCTCGCCGGGTGCGGGCTCTGCGTCCTGCTGGTGGGGGCGCTGACCAGCGGGCCCTGGGCGCGGGAGACGGCGCGCCGGACCGCGGAGCGGCTGGATCGGCCGTCCGCCGCCGGTGCGGAGGGTCAGGTCTCGGCGAGCTCCCGGGCCTGACGGTGCGCGGGTGAGCACCGGCGCGGAACGGGTGCGGACAGGGGCGTGGGCCCGGATCACGTCAGGTGATCCGGGCCCACGGTGGTACGGGTGAGGCGGAGGCGTCAGCTCTGCGCCGGAGTGTCCTGCTCGGCGCCGTCCGGCCGCGCGGAGTCGTCCGGGGACGGCTCGGTCTGCGCGGCGGCCGGTCCCGACTGCGCGCGCTCACGCATCCTGCGCAGCAGCTCCTGCTTCTGGTCGGCGGCCGCCTTGCGATCGGCGTTGCCCGCGGGGCCCGTGCCCTGCTGGTCGGGGCGGGACAGCTTCTTGCGCTGTCCGCCCACGCCGAGGAGGTTGTTGCGGCTCTTGGCCACGGTGTTCTCCCGTTCTTGGTCAGTGGTGAGGTCGAAGCGACCTTGATCCGGTCCGATGGGCGGCGGGTGGTCGGCCCGCCGCGCGCTCACTCGTAGATCTGGAAGAACGAAGACATGCCGGAACCGTACTCCGGCCCGGCCGGCCCGCGCACGTGGTTTCCGGCGTACGGCGAGGCCCCCGGTTCCGTACGGAAGAACCGGGGGCCTCGTCGAGAGAGAAACCGGGGTGTCAGCAGCCCAGCAGGCGGGCACCGAGGTAGGCCTGGATCTGGTCCAGGGAGACGCGCTCCTGCTGCATGGTGTCGCGCTCGCGCACGGTCACCGCGTTGTCGTCGAGGGTGTCGAAGTCGACGGTGACGCAGAACGGCGTGCCGATCTCGTCCTGGCGGCGGTAGCGGCGGCCGATGGCGCCCGCGTCGTCGAACTCGATGTTCCAGTTCTGCCGCAGGTCGGCCGCGAGGCCCTTGGCCTTCGGCGACAGCTGCGGGTTGCGGGACAGCGGCAGAACGGCGACCTTGACCGGCGCGATGCGCGGGTCGAGGCGCATCACGGTGCGCTTCTCCATGACGCCCTTGGCGTTGGGGGCCTCGTCCTCGATGTAGGCGTCGAGGAGGAAGGCGAGCATCGCACGGCCGACACCGGCTGCCGGCTCGATGACATACGGGGTCCAGCGCTCGCCGGCCTCCTGGTCGAAGAAGGTCAGGTCCGTGCCGGAGCCGCTGGAGTGCGCCTTGAGGTCGTAGTCCGTGCGGTTGGCGACGCCCTCCAGCTCGCCCCACTCGCTGCCGCCGAAGCGGAAGCGGTACTCGATGTCAGCGGTGCGCTTGGAGTAGTGCGAGAGCTTCTCCTTCGGGTGCTCGTACCACCGCATGTTCTCCTCGCGCAGGCCCAGGCCGGTGTACCAGTTCCAGCGCTGCTCCATCCAGTACTCGTGCCACGTCTCGTCCTCGCCCGGCTTGACGAAGAACTCCATCTCCATCTGCTCGAACTCGCGGGTGCGGAAGATGAAGTTGCCCGGAGTGATCTCGTTCCGGAAGGACTTGCCCATCTGGGCGATGCCGAACGGCGGCTTCTTGCGCGAAGTCTGCTGCACCTGGGAGAAGTTGGTGAAGATGCCCTGGGCCGTCTCCGGACGCAGGTAGGCCACCGAGCCGGAGTCCTGGGTCGGGCCGAGGTGGGTGGAGAGCAGGCCGGAGAACTGCTTGGGCTCGGTGAAGGTGCCCTTGTTGCCGCAGTTGGGGCAGTTGAGCTCGGTCAGGCCGTTCGCGGGCGCGTGGCCGTGCTTCTCCTCGTACGCCTCTTCCAGGTGGTCGGCACGGAAGCGCTTGTGACACGAGGTGCACTCGGTCAGCGGGTCGGTGAACGTGGCGACATGGCCGGAGGCGACCCACACCTCGGGGGCCAGGATGACCGACGAGTCGATTCCGACCACGTCCTCGCGCGAGGTGACCATGTAGCGCCACCACTGGCGCTTGAGGTTCTCCTTCATCTCGACGCCCAGCGGCCCGTAGTCCCAGGCGGCCCGCTGGCCACCGTAGATCTCACTGCAGGGATAGACGAAGCCACGGCGCTTGCTCAGGCTGACGATGGAGTCGATCTTGTCGGCGGCCACGGTGCTCTCTTCATTACGACGACGAAATTGGACAGGGGTGGCCCGAAGCGCCTCGGTGGTGGGGTGAGGGTCGGGAGACGGGCGGGCGAATGCTTCAGATTACCGGCGGGCACGCCCCTCGGATCAAATCGGTTCCGGCACAGATGGCCGAGGAGCCGCCTCACCGCCCTTGTTGACAATCGTTTCCAGTTTTGTTGAAAATGACTGTCATGAACGTAAGCCGCCTGATACCCGCCACCGCCGTCGCCGGAGCGGCGCTCCTCGGTCTCACCGCCTGCTCCGCCTCGGACGCCGCCGACCACAGGAACGGCGGCAGGCTGAACGTGGTGGCTTCGTTCTATCCGATGCAGTTCCTGGCCGAGCAGATCGGCGGGAAGCACGTCTCCGTCACCACGCTGACCAAGCCGGGCGTCGAGCCGCACGATCTGGAACTCTCCCCTCGGCAGATCGGCGGACTCACCGACGCCGACTACATCCTCTATCTCAAGGGCATCCAGCCGGCCGTCGACGACGCCATCAAGCTGTCCGGCGCGAAGCACACCGTCGACGCCTCGACCCTCACGCAGCTCGAGGACCACGGCACGGAGACCGGCGCCGACGAACACGGTCACGAGCACCACGGCGACGAGGCCGGGGCCGACCCCCACATCTGGCTGGACCCGGTCAAGTACGCCGAGGTCGCCGAGGGCGTCGGGAAGTCCCTGGAGAAGACCGACCCCGACCACGCAGCGGACTACCGCAAGAACACGGAGGCGCTGGTCACCAAGCTCGACGGCCTGAACCTCGCGTTCCGGGACGGCCTGAAGAACACCACGACCAAGACCTTCATCACCACGCACTCCGCCTTCGGCTACCTCGCGGAGCGCTACGGGCTGACCCAGGAGGGCATCGCCGGCGTCGACCCCGAGGCCGAGCCCAGCCCCGCCCGGATCAAGGAGATCCACACCATCGCGGAGAAGAGCGGAGCCACCACCGTCTTCTTCGAGACGCTCGCCAGCGACCGCACCGCGAAGACCCTCGCCCAGGACACCGGGCTGAAGACCGCCGTCCTGGACCCGCTGGAGGGGATCACGGACCAGTCCAAGGGCGCCGACTACATCGAGGTCATGCAGTCCAACCTCGCCGCCCTGCAGAAGGCGCTCGGCGCCAAGTGACCTGCGTAACACCCGCCACAGCACGATCGGAGGCGCTCATGCCCGAGTCCGGGAGCCCCACCACGGAACCCGTCATAGCCCTGCGCGGCGCCACGGCGACGCTCGGCGCGCGTCCGGTGCTGCGCGGCATCGACCTGACCGTCCACCGCGGCGAGGTCGTCGCCCTGCTCGGCGCCAACGGCTCCGGCAAGTCGACCGCCGTGCGCTCCGTCATCGGCCAGGTCCCGCTCACCGGCGGCTCCATCGAACTCTTCGGCACCCCGCTGCGGCGCTTCCGTGCCTGGGCACGCATCGGTTACGTACCCCAGCGCACCACCGCGGCCGGCGGTGTACCCGCCACGATCCGCGAGGTCGTCACCTCCGGCCGTCTCTCCCGGGCCAGGCTGGGCCTGCTCCGCAAGGCCGACCGGGCCGCCGTCGACCGGGCCATCGCTCTCGTCGGCCTCGCCGACCGGGCCGGGGACTCGGTGGACGCGCTCTCCGGCGGGCAGCACCAGCGGGTGCTGATCGCCCGTGCGCTGGCTGCCGAACCCGAGCTGCTGATCATGGACGAGCCGATGGCCGGCGTCGACCTGGCCAGCCAGGAGATCCTCGCCTCGACGCTCCGCGAACAGGTCGCGGCCGGCACCACCGTGCTGCTCGTCCTGCACGAACTCGGCCCGCTGGAGCCCCTGATCGACCGCGCGATCGTGCTGCGCGACGGCTGTGTGCTGCACGACGGGCCGCCCCCCAAGGCACTGGGCCAGCACGCCCTGCCGGGACACGACCATGTACACCCCCACGCGGCCTCCGAGCCCGTCCGGACCGGACTGCTGAGCTGACCATGGAATTCCTCGATCCTCCCTTCATGCAGCGGGCCCTGCTCGCCGCCGTACTGGTCGGCGTCATCGCCCCCGCCGTCGGTGTCTATCTCGTCCAGCGCCGCCAGGCCCTGATGGGCGACGGGATCGGTCATATCGCGATGACCGGTGTCGGCCTCGGCTTCCTGCTCTCCACCAGCCCGGTGTGGATGGCCACGGCGGTCGCCGTGCTGGGTGCCGTCACCATGGAACTGATCCGCTGGTACGGACGCACCCGCGGCGACATCGCGCTGGCCATGCTGTTCTACGGCGGCATGGCGGGCGGGGTCCTGCTGATCAACCTCTCCGACACCGGCTCCAACGCCAACCTCACCTCGTATCTCTTCGGCTCCCTCGCCACGGTCTCCCCCGAGGACATCACCGCGATCTGTCTGCTGGCCGCCTTCGTGCTGCTGGTGACGCTGGGGCTGCGCCGGCAGCTGTTCGCGGTCAGCCAGGACGAGGAGTTCGCCCGGGTCACCGGGCTGCCGGTGCGCATGCTGAACCTGCTGATCGCGGTGACCGCGGCGGTGACCGTCACGGTGGCGATGCGGGTCGTCGGGCTGCTGCTGGTCAGCGCGCTGATGGTGGTGCCGGTCGCGGCCGCGCAGCAGATCTCCAGGTCCTTCAGGCTGACGTTCGTGCTGTCGGTCGTCATCGGCACGGTGGTGACCCTGGCCGGCACCGTGACCTCGTACTACCAGGACGTCCCGCCCGGCGCGACGATCGTGCTCCTGGCCATCGTGGTCTTCGTCGCGATGACGGCGCTCGCGACTCCGCTGGCCCGAAGGCGCGCCCGCCGCAGCGAAACGGCGGCCGAGAAGTGCACTCTTGAGGTGACGGCCTCCCGTCCCGCCACGGACGAACTCCAGGTTTGACCATGACGCCCGGACGGGCTGGCACAATGGCCCGACACAGGTACGGGCGACACGAGGAGGCTGCTGTGGCGACAGCGCCGATCAGTGGAACGAACGCGACCCAGGTACGCGGCCGGTCGACCCGGCAGCGCGCGGCAGTGGCGGCGGCGCTCGACGAGGTGAACGAGTTCCGCAGCGCCCAGGAACTCCACGATGTGCTCAAGCACCGCGGTGACTCGGTCGGCCTGACCACCGTCTACCGCACCCTCCAGTCCCTCGCCGACGCGGGCGAGGTCGATGTGCTGCGCACCACCGACGGCGAGTCCGTGTACCGACGCTGCTCGACCGGCGACCACCACCACCATCTGGTGTGCCGGATGTGCGGCAAGGCGGTCGAGGTCGAAGGACCGGCGGTCGAGCAGTGGGCGGAGGCGATCGCCGCGCAGCACGGGTACGTGAACGTGGCCCACACGGTGGAGATCTTCGGCACCTGCGCCGGGTGCGCGCACCCGCAGGAGTGACGACGGCCCGGGACGGTGTCCCGGGCCCGCCCGCTCAGCCCGTCGGCGCCTGGGTCGTTTCCACCGCGCCGCCGAAGCGCCGGTCCCGCTGGGCGTACTCCAGACAGGCCCGCCACAGGTCGCGGCGGTCGAAGTCCGGCCACAGGACGTCCTGGAAGACCATCTCCGCGTAGGCGCTCTGCCAGATCAGGTAGTTGGAGGTGCGCTGCTCGCCGCTGGGGCGGACGAAGAGGTCGACGTCCGGCATGTCCGGGTAGTAGATGTACTTCGCGAAGGTCTTCTCGTTGACCCTGGACGGGTCGAGCCTCCCGGCCGCGACGTCCTGCGCGATGCGCTGCGCGGCGTCGGCGATCTCGGCCCGGCCGCCGTAGTTGACGCAGAAGTACAGCGTCATCCGGTCGTTGTCCTTCGTCTGCTCCTGGGCGACCTGGAGCTCCTGGACGACGGACTTCCACAGCTTCGGCATGCGCCCCACCCAGCGGATGCGGATGCCCAGTTCGTCCATCTCGTCGCGGCGGCGGCGGATGACGTCCCGGTTGAAGTTCATCAGGAACTTCACCTCCTCCGGGGACCTCTTCCAGTTCTCCGTGGAGAACGCGTACAGCGAGAGGTTCTTGACGCCCATCTCGATGCAGCCCTTGAGGACGTCCATCACGACGCCCTCGCCGACCTTGTGGCCCTCGGTGCGCGGGAGGCCGCGTTCCTTGGCCCAGCGGCCGTTCCCGTCCATCACGATGGCCACGTGCTCGGGTACCAGCTCGCCGGGGATCTTCGGGGGCCGGGCACCGGAGGGGTGCGGTTCGGGGGTCTTGTAGTCGCGCCGGTTACGACCGCCGAGCATCCCGCGTACTGCCATGAACTGTCTCGCTCCCTGTGCCTGAACTGCCTGTGTCACTTCTCTACGTACCGCAGTGAGCGCAGTCCGCGCTCCAGATGCCAGTGCAGATAGGCGGACACCAGTCCGCTCCCCTCCCTGACATGACGCGCCTCGCACGCGTCCGCCGTCTCCCAGTCCCCGGTGAGCAGCGCGCTCAGCAGGGCGACGGCCTCTGCCGAGGGTACGACGCTGCCGGGGACCCGGCAGTCGCCGCAGACGATGCCGCCTGCCGCGACGGAGAAGAACCGGTTCGGTCCGGGCATTCCGCACCGCGCGCAGTCCTCGAAGCTGGGTGCGTAGCCGTTGACGGCGAGTGAACGCAGCAGGAAGGCGTCGAGGACGAGATGCGGTTCGTGTTCGCCGCGCGCGAGGGTGCGCAGGCCGCCGACGAGCAGCAGGTACTGCTGGACCGCGGGTTCGCCCTCGTGGTCGGTGAACCGCTCGGCGGTCTCCAGCATGGCGGTGCCCGCGGTGTAGCGGGCGTAGTCGGTGACGATGCCGCCGCCGTACGGGGCGATCGTCTCGCTCTGGGTGCAGAGCGGCAGGCCGCGGCCGACCAGCTCGCTGCCCCGGGCGAAGAACTGCACGTCGACGTGGGAGAAGGGCTCCAGCCGCGCCCCGAACTTGGACTTCGTACGCCGCACACCGCGCGCGACGGCCCGCACCCGGCCGTGGCCGCGGGTCAGGATCGTGATGATCCGGTCGGCCTCGCCCAGCTTCTGCGTGCGCAGCACCACGCCGTCGTCCCGGAACAAGCTCATGCGTCCATTGTCCGGTACGCGCACGCCTCCCGGGGCCAGGGTCCAGGTCGGGCCCCGGGTACGCGTCAGGAAGGGGTACGCGCCGCCGCGGCCAGCAGGCGGGCGGTGTCCTCGGCGCAGAGCTGCAGCGCCCCGCCGACCGTGGTCAGCACCTCGCGCTCGGAGGGCCCGTACGGGCCGTCGGCGAGGGCGATCCGGGCACCCTGGAGCAGGATCGCCTCGCGTCCGGCGGGGGCCAGGTGCGGGGCCAGGGGTTCCAGTGCCTCGTGGAGTTCGATGGCGAGGGCCGCGCCGCAGGCCTCGGCCACCGGGTCGAAGGCGGAGCCGTGGCCGATGTCGGTGGAGAGGACCTCGACGACGGTGGAGAGCTGTTCCTCCGTGCAGTCGTCGAATCCGGCGTCGCGCACGGTCGCGGCGGCGATCTCCAGGACCGGACGGGAGGTGGCGCCGCCGGCCGCGAGGACGCCGAGTGCGACGGTGTGGACGGCGTCCCGGAGCATGGCGGAGAGCCGGGTGGTGGTGGGGTGGTCGAGCACATCGGTGTCGAAGCGCGCCCGGCAGGCGGCGCATTCGACGACGGGTCCCACGGTGCCGCGCCGCAGCATCGGCACCCCGAGCACGGTGAAGCGCCGACGTCCGGTGAGGCGGCGGTAGTTGCGGTCGCCGCCGCAGCCGGGACAGAAGAACTCCCCGTCACCGACGGTGTCCCAGGTGGTGCGGATGCCGCAGATGCGCAGTTTCATGGCGCGTTGTCCCAGGGCTGCCCGCACGTCGCACACCTCCGTAACTCCCCCGTAGCCCAAGGGCACGGGAGGTGCCCTCGGCAACGTTGCCGTGTGGACGTGATGTTAACCACAGTCATGATGTGGCGTCAGTACCTCGATCGTCACAACCGCCGGAGATGGCCGAAGACCCCGCCCCCGGACACGGGTGGCGGGGTCCTCGGCCCTGCGCATATCTGCCCTTTCGGGCAGGGATCAGCGAGCGGCGCGGTTGACGGCGGAGACGACCGCCTTCAGCGAGGCACGTGTGGTGTTGGCGTCGATGCCGATGCCCCACAGGACCTTTCCGTCGATCGCGCACTCGATGTACGAGGCGGCCTGTGCGCTGGCGCCCTCGCTCATGGTGTGCTCGGTGTAGTCCAGCAGCCGGACATCGATGCCGATGGCCTGCAGCGCCTCGAAGAACGCGGAGATCGGTCCGTTGCCGGTGCCGGTGAGCACGGTGTCCACGCCGTCCACCGTGGCCTCGACGGTGATGGTGTCCTGGCCGTCGGAGCCGGTCGTGGTCTGGCCGGAGCGGATCTGTACGCGCCCCCAGGCGTTGTCCGGGTTGGGCAGGTACTCGTCCTGGAACACGGACCAGATCTGCGTCGGCGTGATCTCGCCGCCCTCGGCGTCGGTCTTGGCCTGAATGATCCGCGAGAACTCGATCTGCATCCGGCGCGGCAGGTCCAGCTTGTGGTCGTTCTTCAGGACGTAGGAGATTCCGCCCTTGCCCGACTGCGAGTTGACCCGGATGACGGCCTCGTAACTGCGGCCGACGTCCTTCGGGTCGATGGGCAGGTACGGCACCGCCCACTCGAGCTCGTCGATCGTCTTGCCCTGGGCGGCCGCGTCGGCCTCCATGGCGTCGAAGCCCTTCTTGATGGCGTCCTGGTGGGAGCCGGAGAAGGCGGTGTAGACCAGGTCGCCCGCGTAGGGGTGGCGCGGGTGGACCTCCATCTGGTTGCAGTACTCGCTGGTGCGACGGATCTCGTCGATCTGCGAGAAGTCGATCTGCGGGTCGACGCCCTGCGAGAACAGGTTCATGCCCAGGGTGACCAGGTCGACGTTGCCGGTGCGCTCGCCCTGGCCGAACAGGCAGCCCTCGATCCGGTCGGCACCGGCCATGATGGCCAGTTCGGCGGCGGCGACGGCGGTGCCGCGGTCGTTGTGCGGGTGAACCGACAGACAGACGAACTCGCGGCGCGACAGGTTGCGCGACATCCACTCGAACCGGTCCGCGTGCGTGGACGGGGTCGAACGCTCCACGGTGGCGGGCAGGTTGAGGATGATCTCGCGCCCCTCCTCCGGCTGCCAGACGTCGCAGACCGCCTCGCAGACCTCCAGGGCGAAGTCCAGCTCGGTGTCGGTGAAGATCTCGGGGCTGTACTGGTAGCCGAAGATCGTCTCCGGTCCCAGCAGCTTCTCGGCGTACTCCATGACCAGCCGGGTGCCGTCCACGGCGATCTGCTTGATGTCGTCCTTCGAGCCGCGGAAGACGACCCGGCGGAAGGTGGGTGCCGTCGCGTTGTACAGGTGCACGGTCGCGCGGTGGGCGCCGATGAGGGACTCGACGGTCCGCTCGATCAGGTCCTCGCGGGCCTGCGTCAGGACGGAGATCGTCACGTCCTCGGGGATCGCGCCCTCTTCGATGATGGAGCGCACGAACGCGAAGTCGGTCTCACCGGAGGACGGGAAACCGACCTCGATCTCCTTGTAGCCCATGCGTACGAGCAGATCGAACATCTCCCGCTTGCGGGCCGGCGACATGGGGTCGATCAGCGCCTGGTTGCCGTCACGCAGGTCGGTGGAGAGCCAACGCGGCGCCACGGTGATCCGGCTGTCCGGCCAGGTGCGGTCGGGGATCTCGACGGCCTCGTAGCGGCCGTACTTGTGGATCGGCATGCCGGACGGCTTCTGCAGCTGGGTCGCGTTGGTGATCGGCGTCGGACGGCCGACAGCGGTCTCGCCGGCGGTGCGAGCGGAATGTGCGGAGGTCATTGCGTAGGGCTCCTCGGGGTCCAACCAAGTGGGACGGCCGACTGTGTCGCTGCAGCACCAGACTCCGCGGGGAGGGGGTCGGCCTACGACTACAGGCCCTCGCCGCGGCAGCTAAGAAGAAGCAGCCCGAAACGCATGATGCGACGAGCCTATCCGAGAGGCGCCTGATGCGTCCGTCCCGTATCAGTATGCGGGACTGGGTGCCGGATACGGCCAAGAGTGATCAATCACTCCATTTCATCAATCCAGGTCGCACCCAGTGACATGACCGTTACCCGGTGCCACAGTCGGGTGTATGCAGCCTCAGTCTCCGCACGGGTTCCACCCCGTCTTCTGCACCATCGTGCCGCCCCATGTCCTCGACAAGCTGTCGCAGTCCGACAACCCCGATCTGGCCGGCCCGGCCCGCCGCACCCTGGAGAGCGACGCCGCCCGCCGCACCCGCCGCCAGATGGCGACGGTCGTCCCCGTGCCCGGCGCCCCGGCGGCCGGGAGGGAGCCGTCCGACAAACCCGACCGCACCCTGTACGACTGCCGTCACCGCACCCAACTGCCCGGCACCAAGGTCCGCGCCGAGGGCCAGGAGCCGACGAAGGACGCGAGCGTCAACCGCGCGTATGCCGGACTCGGCGCCACCTTCGAACTGCTGCTCAAGGCGTATGGCCGCCGTTCGATCGACGGCAACGGGCTGCCGCTGATCGGTTCCGTGCACTACGACGAGAAGTACAACAACGCCTTCTTCGACGGCGAGCAGATGGTGTTCGGCGACGGGGACGGGGAGATCTTCCTGGACTTCACCGTCGCGATCGATGTGATCGCCCATGAACTGGCCCACGGGCTGACCCAGTACACCGCCAATCTGAGCTACTACGGCCAGTCCGGCGCACTCAACGAATCGGTGTCCGACGTCTTCGGCTCCCTGGTCAAGCAGTACTCGCTGGGCCAGAACGCCGACGAGGCCGACTGGCTGATCGGCGCCGGGCTGCTGGCACCCCGGGTCCAGGGGGTCGCGCTGCGTTCGATGAAGGCGCCGGGGACGGCGTACGACGACGACGTGCTCGGCAAGGACCCGCAGCCCGCCTCGATGGAGGACTATGTCCATACCGGCGAGGACAACGGCGGGGTGCACCTCAACTCCGGCATCCCGAACCGCGCGTTCCATCTGCTGGCGACGGCCCTCGGAGGCAAGGCGTGGGAGCGGGCCGGGCAGCTCTGGTTCGATGTGCTCACCGGTGGTCAACTGGCGGTGGACGCGGACTTCGCTTCCTTCGCCCGGTTGACGGTGGCCGCGGCCCGCAGTCGCTTCGGCGAGGGCGACGAGGTGGAGGCGGTCCTGAAGGCGTGGTCGGAGGTGGGCGTCCCGACCGCGTAGAGCAGTCCCGGGCCCGTCGGGCGATGGAGGAGACCGTATGCGGATTCAGGTCAGCAGGACCGGCGGCTTCGCCGGCATCGCACGCCACCGCGAGGTCGACACCACGGGGCGGGCCGACGCGGCCGAGTGGGAGGCCCTGGCCGCATCGGCGCTCGCCGCGGGCCACGCCACCCCGCCCCAGGGCGTGCCGGACGGCTTCCGGTACCGGATCACGGTCGGTGGCCGGACCGTCCACTGCGCGGACCCGAAGCTGACCGAGGACCAGCGCACGCTGATCTCACGCGTCCTGCAGGAGGGCGCGTGAGACCCGTGCGCGCCGGCCGTGCCCGGTCCGGGTGCGGCCGGCTCCGGTCAGAACCCCAGCTTCCGCAGCTGCTTGGGGTCGCGCTGCCAGTCCTTGGCCACCTTCACATGCAGGTCCAGGAAGACGGGCGTGCCGAGCAGTGCCTCGATGTGCTTGCGTGACTTCGTGCCGACATCCTTCAGCCGCCTGCCCTTCGGGCCGATGATGATGCCCTTCTGGCTCGGCCGCTCGATGTAGACGTTGGCGTGGATGTCGAGCAGCGGCTTGTCCGCCGGACGGTCCTCGCGCGGCAGCATCTCCTCGACGACGACCGCGATGGAGTGCGGCAGCTCGTCCCGTACGCCTTCGAGCGCGGCCTCCCGGATCAGCTCCGCGACCATGACCATCTCGGGCTCGTCGGTGAGGTCGCCCTCCGGGTAGAGCGGCGGGCTCTCCGGGAGGAGCGGGGCGATGAGATCGGCCAGCAGGTCGACCTGGCCGCCGCCCCTCCGGGCGCCGTCCTCGTTCGAGGAGCCGCGTCCTCCCCGCTGCTCCGCTTCGACCGCGGAGACCGGGATGATCTCCGCCCATTCGAAGCCGAGCTCCTCGCCGAGGCGGGAGACGGCGAGCAGCTGTTCGGCGAGCTGCTTGGAGTCGACCAGGTCGGTCTTGGTGATGATGGCGATCTTCGGGGTCTTCTTGATGCCCGCGAGTTCCTTGGCGATGTACTTGTCGCCCGGACCCAGCTTCTGGTCGGCCGGCAGGCAGAACCCGATGACGTCGACCTCGGCCCAGGTGGTCCGTACGACGTCGTTGAGACGCTCGCCCAGCAGCGTGCGCGGCTTGTGGAGGCCCGGGGTGTCGACCAGGATCAGCTGGGCGTCCTCGCGGTGCACGATGCCGCGCACGGTGTGCCGGGTGGTCTGGGGCCGGTTGGAGGTGATCGCCACCTTCTGGCCGACCAGAGCGTTCGTGAGGGTGGACTTGCCCGCGTTGGGACGGCCCACGAAGCAGGCGAAGCCGGCCCGGTGGGGGGCCTTGGTCGCAGCCTGCTGTGCGGCGGCTTCTGTTTCAGGTCGAACGCTCATGGCGCCATTGTCCCCGATGTCAGAGCCCTCGCCGCACCAAGGGCCACCTCCGGGCCTGTCCCGCGTCGCCTCAGACCGCGCGGGCGGGGCTGCGCCGGGCCTTCTGTCCCACGTCGCCTGGGACCGTGCGGGCACGGCGCCGCCGGGCCCGTATCCACAGCCCCGCTCCTCCGCCGACGATCACCAGCAGGACCCCGGCCACCAGCCAGGGCAGTGCGAAGTAGGACACGGTGGCGGACTCACGGGTGTCGCGGGCACTCGCGGTCAGCCGGATCTCGCCCCACTCCAGCTGGGGAGCGCCCGCCCACTGCTCGGTCAGCCGGACCTTCTGTCGGGGCAGCAGTTCGGAGGGGACCTTCTTCAGGTCGCGGGCGAGCAGGGTGCGGCCGAAAAGGCCCTCGGCCCTGAGGGCGACCTTGGGGTTGAGGGTGACGTTGCCCCGGTTGTGGAGCGTGTACGAGATGACGGCCCGGCTGCTGCCGGTGCCCGGGACCAGCGGCTGGGTGTGCTCGACCGTGACGTCGTCCACGGAGAGCGCGGGCATGGTCGGTCCGTTCACCCGCAGATAGATCCGGGCCCCCACGGCCTGCTGGATGCCGACGGCAACGGCTCCCGCGTCGGCGGAATCGACGTGTTCGTCCAGGGCGACGAGCGCGCCGGGGTGGTCACCCGGCTCGGCGTCCTCCGGAACGGTGATGGTGAGGGGGACGAGGACGGAGCCGTGCGGCTTCACGGTGACCCGGTCGCGGTCGGTCCTCGCCCAGGCACCGACCGAGCTCTGTTTCTCCTGTCGGGAGCGGACGGCGAATCCGCCGTCGCGTGCGGTGTTGTAGGCGTCGGCCGCGTACAGCCGGAAGGTCCGCGGCTGATCCGTCTTGTTGGTGACGGTGACCTTGTCGTGGAGCGTGGCGCCGGGGTCGGCGGAGAGGTAGAAGTACGGGCGCTGCCCGGTCCCCGCGGTGGCGGGGTAGACCGACCAGCTGCCGTTGTCCGCGGCGTGGGCCGCGGGGGCGCCGATCAGCAGGAGAGCGCCGGCCAGGAGGAGTACGTACAACTTGCGCACGGTGCGGAACCCCCGGGTTGGTCGGTTGGTTGGTTGGTCTCTGGACGTCGGGATGGTCCGGGCGGGTGCGCGCCCGGACCACCGGTTGATCAGAACTGCTGGAACCGCTCGGTCAGGTGAGGGTGAGGGTGAGCACACCGGAGTACGCGCCCGGGGCGGTGTACGCCGGTACGCTCAGCGCGAGCCGGGCGTCGACGGTGAACTCCCCGCCGGTCAGGGTCCCGTTCGGCGTGGACGCCAGCGTGGCGCCCGCGCTGCCGACCGGTCCCTGCGAGCCGGCCGCGCAGGTGCTGGGACTGCCCTTCTTCGTCGCGCAGACCGGGGTCCAGGCGAGTGCGGACGCGCCGATCGTCGCGCCGCCGGGGCCCGTGAAGTCGGTGACCTTCCCGGTCAGGGACCAGCCCGCGGGCCCGCCGCGGTAGTCCTCGACCGTCACCGTCTGCAGGGACCCCCGGGAAGCGCCGCCCCTGCCGAAGTCGACCTCCGACATCTGCACGGCGTCACCGGCCTGGATCATGGAGAGGGTGCCCGCCCGGACGGAGGCGTCGAGCCGCTGGCTGTTGTCCGGGACCCCGCCGCCACCGGTGGTGACGGTATAGGCCTGCGGGCCCGCTCCCTTGGCCGCGTCCCAGGCGGCTCCCTCGTAGGCGACGATGCCGGTGGTGGCCGGATCGTTGACAGTGAGCCGGCCGCTGAAGCCGCCGGAGTCGTCCGCCCTGACGGTGGTCGTGTCGGCGGTCTGGCGGTCACCGGCCCGGCCCGCGAGGGTGATGTCCGCACCCGCGGAGAACTTCGACCCGGTCACCTCCACCGATGCGCCCGCCTTACCGGAGGCGGCCCCGAGCCGGATGGCACGCTCGTTGACCTGACCGCCGCCGTCGTCGTCCATCGCGATGATCGTCTGGGAGACGGGGGCGGGCGGGTTCGTCACGGTGCAGGGGGTGTCCAGCTCCACGAGGTAGCTGGTGTGGATGTTGTAGTCGCCGGGCGACAGGGTGATCTCACCGGGCGCGGTGACCGTGAAGGTGCCGGTCATCGAGAACGACGGGAAGACGCCCTTGCCGGGAACGGGATCGTTCCTCTTCGGGCCGCTGACGCTGACGCTCGCGGTCTGCGCGCCGGCGACGACGACCGTGCCGGTCGGCGTCATGATGTCGGCGGGCAGAGCCAGATCGACCGGATTGCTCGCGGCCGCCTCGACGACGGTGTACGTGACCGTGACCGTGTCGCCCACCTTCGGGACGGCGTTGTCGACGGTGATCTCGGCCTTCGTCGTTCCGTCGATCGGCGGGATGCCCGCGATGGCGGGCGGGATGCAGTGGGTGGGGAACTCCACCGGCGCGGAGACCGTGACCCTGGCCTGCGCAGGGGTGGCGAACCCCCCTCCCGCGGCCACGACGAGCGCGCCCACACCCAGGGCGGAGGCCCAGCGGCGCCCACGCGCCGGACGTCTTCGAGGATCGGATCCCCGGATGCTGACTCTTCGTTCGGTCGGACGCACGGAGCCCCCTCCTGCCGGATGCGGCGCAGCGTGTCTTCTGCGCCGACAGGGGGCCCATTGACGGCTCCGGCCGAAGAGAAGTCAATGGGGGCGGGAGACAGAAACTGATGAACCATCAGATGCTGTCAAGATCCGCCTCCCCTGACCGGGGCCGCGAAGGCCCCTTGCATACGCCCGGTGGGGGCGCGGGGCCTTCGCACCCGGTACGGGGAAGGGCGCCGGTGTCAGCCGGCGGTCACGCCGGCCCGCAGCGTGCCGTCGGGTCCGGCGAGCAGGACCGGCGTGTCCGGGCCGCCCAGGTCCCGCACCGCGGCGAGGTCCGCGGCCGCGAGGGTCTGTGCCTCGGAGACGACCGCGGCCGCCTCCAGCGACGCGGCACCACTGGCCACGGCCATCGCCACGGCGGTCTGCAGCGCGCTGAGTTTCAGCGACTCCAGCCGCACGGTGCCCGCGACATACGTACGTCCGGTCTCGTCGCGTACGGCGGCGCCCTCCGGCACACCGTTGCGGGCGCGGGCGCTGCGCGCCAGCGTGACGATCTTGCGGTCCTCGGGGCCGAGGTCGGTGCTCTCAGTCATGTGCCGAGCATACGAACCGCAGGGCGCGTTCCCTGCTCCGCCCCTTCCCAGAGGCCCCGGACGGTCCCTCGCGGGCGGTCCGACCCCGCGGGGGCTACGCCCGGTCCAGCCGCAGCCGCTCCGCCTTCGGCAGCCCGGCCACCACCAGGTCGTAGGAGTCCTCCACCAGCTCACGCAGGACCCGGTCGGGCACCCCGGACACCGTCACGGTGTTCCAGTGCCGCTTGTTCATGTGCCAGCCCGGCACCACCGCGTCGTACTCCTCCCGCAGCCGCACCGCATCGTCCGGATCGCACTTGAGGTTCACGGTCAGTGGGCGCGCGTCCAGCGCGCTGAGCGCGAACATCTTGCCGAGCACCTTGAAGACCGAGGTCTCCGGCCCGAACGGGAACTCCTCGACGCTCGCGTTGAACTCCAGGCAGAACGCCCTCAGCCGCTGCGGGGTCACTCCTCGTCCACCTCCTGCGCCACCACGGGCTCCACCAGCACCGTGACGATCTTGTTCCGCCGGCCCGCCGTGGACTCGGCGGTGAGCCGGAGCCGACGGCCGTCCGGCAGGTCGACGACCGCGGTCGCCCCGGCAATCGGCACCCGGCCCAGCGCCTTGGCGAGCAGTCCGCCGACCGTTTCCACGTCCTCGTCGTCGTACTCGTCGAGGCCGAACAGGTCCCCGAGGTCGCCGATGTCGAGCCGCGCGGTGACCCGGTAGCAGCCGTTCTCCAGGTCCTGGACGGGCGGGAGCTCGCGGTCGTACTCGTCGGTGATCTCGCCGACGATCTCCTCGAGGATGTCCTCGATGGTGACGATGCCCGCCGTGCCGCCGTACTCGTCGATCACGACGGCGACATGGTTGCGTTCCTGCTGCATCTCGCGCAACAGGTCGCCGGCGTTCTTCGTGTCGGGCACGAACGCCGCCGGGCGCATCGCCGTGGAGACCAGATCGGCCTCCGCCTCGCGGTTGATGTGCGTCTTGCGGACCAGGTCCTTGAGGTACACGATGCCGACGATGTCGTCCTCGTTCTCCCCGGTGACGGGGATCCGCGAGAAACCGGAGCGCAGCGCCAGGGTCAGCGCCTGTCGAATCGTCTTGTAGCGCTCGATGCAGACCAGGTCGGTGCGCGGCACCATCACCTCGCGCACCAGGGTGTCTCCGAGTTCGAAAACCGAGTGCACCATGCGGCGCTCCTCGTCCTCGATCAGTGATTCCGCCTCGGCGAGGTCGACCATCGCCCGCAGTTCGGCCTCGCTGGCGAACGGCCCCTTGCGGAAGCCCTTGCCCGGCGTCAGCGCATTGCCGATGAGGATCAGCAACTGCGGGACGGGGCCCATGACCCGGGCCAGCGGCAGCAGGACGTACGCCGCGGCCGTGGCCGTGTTGAGCGGGTGCTGGCGGCCGATGGTGCGCGGCGAGACGCCGATGGCGACGTAGGAGACGAGCACCATCACGGCCATGGCGACGGCCAGCGCCTGCCAGGTCTCCGGGAACTCCTGCAGGCAGGCGTACGTGACGAGCACACCGGCCGACATCTCGCAGGCGACCCGCACCAGCAGCGCGACGTTGAGATAGCGGGTCGGGTCCGCGGCGACCTGTTCCAGCTTCTGGCTGCCGCGCCGGCCGGAGCGGAACGCCTCGGCGGCCCGGAAGCTGGAGGTGCGGGCAATACCCGCCTCCGCGCAGGCTGCCAGCCATCCGACGACGACCAGCAGGACGGCACCCAGAACGAGGGGGACGCTCACGACACCGTGGGGGCGGGAGACGGACCGGTCAGACCGCGCTCCGCGCGCCAACCGTCGACGATCGCGGCCTGGAGACCGAACATCTCGGCCTTCTCGTCCGGTTCCTCGTGGTCGTACCCGAGGAGGTGCAGCACTCCGTGGACGGTGAGGAGCTGGAGCTCCTCGTCCATGGAGTGCCGGGTCTCCGCGTCCTCACCCTGCTTCCTGGCGACCTCCGGGCAGAGCACGATGTCCCCGAGGAGTCCCTGCGGGGGCTCCTCGTCGTCCTTGGACGGCGGGCGGAGTTCGTCCATCGGGAAGGACATCACGTCCGTCGGCCCCGGCAGGTCCATCCACTGGATGTGGAGCTGCTCCATGGCGTCGCTGTCCACCACGATCACCGAGAGTTCGGAGAGGGGGTGGATCCGCATCCGCGCGAGCGCGTAGCGGGCGATGTCGAGGATCGCCTGCTCGTCGACCTCGGTTCCGGACTCGTTGTTGACGTCGATCGACATGATGCGCTGCGACTACTTCCCGTTGCGGCTGTCTCGGCTGTCGTACTTTTCGTACGCGTCGACGATACGGCCGACCAGCTTGTGCCGGACGACATCCCGGGAGGTGAGCCGGGAGAAGTGCACGTCCTCGACGCCCTCCAGGATTTCCTGGACCTGACGCAGTCCGCTCTTGGTCCCGTTCGGCAGGTCGACCTGGGTGACGTCACCGGTGACGACGATCTTCGAGTCGAAGCCGAGCCGGGTCAGGAACATTTTCATCTGCTCGGCGCTGGTGTTCTGCGCCTCGTCCAGGATGATAAAAGCATCATTAAGCGTACGGCCCCGCATATAGGCCAGAGGTGCGACCTCGATCGTGCCCGCCGCCATCAGCCGCGGGATGGAGTCGGGGTCGAGCATGTCGTGCAGCGCGTCGTAGAGCGGGCGCAGATACGGGTCGATCTTCTCGTAGAGGGTGCCTGGCAGGAAGCCCAGCCGCTCACCGGCCTCGACGGCGGGACGGGTCAGGATGATCCGGTTGACCTGCTTGGACTGCAGGGCCTGAACCGCCTTCGCCATGGCGAGATAGGTCTTTCCGGTGCCGGCGGGGCCGATGCCGAAAACGACGGTGTGCTTGTCGATGGCGTCGACGTACCGCTTCTGATTGAGCGTCTTGGGGCGGATCGTGCGACCGCGGCTGGAGAGGATGTTCTGGGTGAGCACCTCGGCCGGCGTCTCCGGTCCGTCCCCCTCGCCTTTCTCCGTCGCCCTGAGCATGGCGATCGAGCGTTCCACTGCGTCCTCCGTCATCGGCTGACCGGTGCGGAGCACCAGCATCATCTCGTCGAACAGGCGCTGGATGAGAGCGACCTCGCGCGCGTCTCCGGCGGCACTGACCTCGTTTCCCCGGACATGGATGTCGACCGCCGGGAAGGCCGTCTCGATCACGCGCAGGAGAGAGTCACCTGACCCCAGAACGGTCACCATCGGATGCTTGGCCGGAACGGAGAACTGGGCTCGCGCCTGCTCCGGCGCAGGGGTCTGGGCTGTGGATGTCTGAGTCATGGGCCGGCTCTGTGGCCTGCACATACCTCCTGTTGCAGGGTTCTCGCCGATCGACAACCTCTTGGTTTCCAAGCCTACGACTTGGCACCGACAACACCGACAGCTTTTTCGTGCGGGGGACGAACGCGTGTGCCCGGGTGTCACGCCGGATGACGGAATCCGAGCGTCGGGACGGCGCGGCGCAGCGGCCACGGCCGGGCCGCCGCGGGCAGGAGTTCGTCCAGGAACGCGTACCGCCGGAGCGCCGCCGGATCCTGGTCGGTGAGGGTGCGCACCTGCTGCCACCAGGCGGCGATCTCCTCCCAGCCCGGGGCCGACAGCGATCCGCCGAACTCCTGCACCGAGAGCGCCGCGGTGAGTCCGGCGAAGGCCAGCCGGTCGGCCAGCGGCCAGTCCGCCAGGGTGCCGGTGACGAATCCGGCCACGAACACGTCGCCCGCGCCGGTCGGGTCCAGCGCCTCGACCTCGATGGCGGGTACCACCGCGCTCTCGCCGGTGGCCGAGTCCACCGCGTACGCCCCCTCCGCGCCCAGGGTGACCACGGCGAGCGGCACCCGCTCGGCCAGGGCGTGGGCGGCGGCACGCGGGCAGTCGGTACGGGTGTAGCGCATCGCCTCCTCGGCGTTGGGGAGGAAGGCCTCGCAGTGCTCCAGGTCGGCGAGGGCGTCGAGGTCCCAGCGGCCGGTCTCGTCCCAGCCGACGTCGGCGAAGATCCGCGCGCCGTTCGCGGCCGCCTTGGCGACCCAGGGCTCGATGCGGCCGGGGACGAGCGAGGCGACGGCGGCCCGGGCCCGGGGCGGGCAGCTCGGGAACACGTTCTCCTCGGCGGGCATCGCGGCGCCCGCGGGGCCCGGGGCCTCGTGGCCGTGCGAGACCATCGTCCGCTCGCCCTCGTAGGCCATCGAGACGGTCACCGGGGAGTGCCAGCCGGGGACGGTGTGCGACATGGACAGGTCGATCCCCTCGCCCTGCTCCAGGGCGTCCCAGCAGTACTCCCCGTAGTGGTCGTCGCCGAAGGCCGCGGCCAGCGAGGTGTGCAGTCCCAGCCGGGCCAGCGCGGTGGCCATGTTGGCGACCCCGCCGGGGCTGGAGCCCATGCCGCGCGCCCAGGACTCGGTGCCGCGGACCGGGGCGCTGTCGAGGCCGGTGAAGATGATGTCGAGGAAGACCGTGCCGGTGAGGAAGACGTCGCAGTCCGGGTCCTGCGGGGCGCGCAGCCCGTCCAGCGGGTCGATATCCGGAATATCTGTGCTCACCTTGCGCTCCCGGGTCGTAGCAGATCTGGCCAGTGTGCCCGATACGCCCCCGTAGCCGGCGGGTTCGGCCCGCCTTCTCGGCAGGATCCGCCAAGCTCCCGCACACACAGGCGATGACCTGCGTAAACGTCTTCGTGTACCCGTTTGACCGAAGCGTAAACACAGATGTGCCCCAGATCACCCAGGGGTGCCTTTCGGCCGACCGGGGGCAGTTGATACAAATTGGCCCGCGAGCCCCGTCGGCGAGAGTTGCCGCGGTGTGTCCCGCTTTCCCCTGCATTTCGCGCATTGCCCTCCCCTGCCTTCTCCGCCTCCTTCGGCATGTCCTCAGGAACGCCCATGTCCTCGCGCCCTCGCGCCGCATGGCCGCTGGTCGCCGTGTTCACCGCCGGTTACCTCGCCTCCTATCTGCTCCCCACCGTCGTCGGGCGGCTCGCCGTGTATCTGGGCCTCAGTACCGCCCAGGCCGGGCTGGTGGGCAGCGCGCTGCTGCTGAGTTCGGCGACCGCCGGGTTCACGCTGGCGGGCCGGGTCGAGCGATACGGGCCGCGCAGACCGGCGCGGATCGGACTGGTGCTGGCCGCGGCGGGGTACGGGTGCGCGGCGCTGGCGGGTTCCGTGCCGCTGGTGGTCACGGGCGTGGTGATCGGCGGCCTCGGCTCCGGTACGGCGACCGCGGTGGCCGCGGCGGGCATCGCCGCACAGCGCGATCCGCACCGCACCTCGTCCCTCGGCCTGCTCAGCGTCTCGGCCACGGCGGGCGTCCTCTATCTGACGATCCCGCACCTGGGCGGCGGGCACCGGCTGCCGTTCGCCTCGATCGCCCTGGTCGCCCTGTTCGTCTGGCCCGCCACCGCCCGGCTCGGCGGCGCCTCCCCCGGCGGTTCCGCCGCTCCGGCCGCCGGTCGGCTGCCGCACCGTCGCCCCGGCCTGGTGCTGGCGGGCGGCATGCTCGTCTGGTCCATGGCCCAGAACGCGCTGTGGGGGGTCAGCGGCCGGATCGGGGTGGCTCAGGCCGGGCTCTCCGAGGTCACCGTCGGTGCGGTGTTCGCCGCCGCGCTCGGCGCGGGCCTGCTCGGGGTGCTCGGCGCCGGGCTGCTGGGCGCCAGGCTCGGCCGGGCGGTGCCGATCGGTCTGGGCACCGTGATCATCGCGGCGAGCATCGTGCTCAGCTCGTCGGCCGGGAGTCTCGGTCCGTTCGCGTCCGGCGAGATCCTGTGGAACGCCGTCTATCCGGTGGTCCTGTCGTATCTGATCGGGCTGGCCGCCTCCCTGGACGTGCGCGGCCGCTGGGCGGTGCTCGCGGGCTCCGCCTCGTCCGTGGGGGTGGCCTGCGGACCGGTCCTCGGCAGTGTGCTGTCCGAGCAGGCCGGCTACCCGGTCATGGGACTGGTGCTGGGCGCCGTCACGCTCCTGGTCGCGGCCCCTGTCACGGCGGTCGCCCTGCACACCGGTGGCCGTACGCTGCTGCCGGGATCGGTTCGCCGCCGGGGTGGCGCACCGGCCGCGCTGCTCGCCGTCACCACCGGGGCGATGCCCGGCGCCGTGCCTGAGCTGGGCGCGCCCGAGCAGGCCGTGACGGAGATCAGCCCGCCCGCACTGCGCCGCGGACGCCCGGTCAGGACCGCGTTCCGGACGGCGGGCCCGTCGGGCGGCCCCGGTCAGTCGAACGCGTACGCCTCCACCTCGGCGAGATAGCGCGCCCTGCGCTCCTCGTCGTGGTCGAGGAAGGCCGCTTCGAAGGAGTTGCGGGCCAGCGTGCGCAGCTGCTCCCGGTCGAGGCCGAGCGCCTCGTGGACGGCGTGGAAGTTGTCCCCGGCGTATCCGCCGAAGTAGGCGGGGTCGTCGGAGTTCACCGTGCAGAGCAGTCCGGCGGCCATCATGGCCGGCAGCGGGTGCTCCTCCAGTGTGTCGACGGCCCGCAGCCGCACGTTGGACAGCGGACAGAGGGTGAGCGGTACCCGGTCGGCGACCAGGCGCTTCACCAGGTCCGCGTCCTCCATGCAGCGCAGCCCGTGGTCGATGCGCTCGACCCCGAGCACGTCCAGCGCCTCATGGATGTAGGCGGGCGGCCCCTCCTCGCCGGCGTGGGCGACCTTGCGCAGCCCGAGTGCCCCGGCCGCCTCGTAGACCTCACGGAACTTCACGGGCGGGTGCCCGACCTCCGCCGAGTCGAGACCGACCGCGCTGATCCGGTGCAGATACGGCTTCGCGGACTCCAGGGTCTCCAGCGCCGACTCGGCGGACTGGTCGCGCAGGAAGCACATGATCAGCTGGGTGGAGATGCCGTGCTTCTCCTCGCTGCGGTCCAGCGCCCGGCCGAGCCCCTCGATGACGGTACCGATCGGGACACCGCGGGCGGTGTGCGCCTGCGGGTCGAAGAAGATCTCGGCGTGCCGGACGCCCTGGGCGGCGGCACGGGCGAGATACGCGTCGGCGAGTTCCTCGAAGTCCGCCTCGGTCCTGAGCACCGCCATCAGGGCGTAGTACAGGTCGAGGAAGGTCTGGAGGTCGTCGAAGAGGTAGGCGGTGCGGAGCTCCTCGGTGTCCGCGTACGGCAGTCGCACGCCGTTGCGTTCGGCGAGTGCGAAGGCCAGCTCGGGTTCGAGGGTTCCTTCGATGTGGAGGTGGAGTTCGGCTTTGGGGAGGGGCACTGGTTCTTTCACGCTCACAAGTGGTGCTGATGGGGTCAGAGGTGCCGGGTGGGTACGGCGACCCGGCCGAGGTCCTGGGCGACGGTCAGTTCGCCCTCGAACCCCGCGGCGCGGGCCTGGGTCTCGAAGACGCCCGGGTCGTCGTACCGCTGCGAGAAGTGCGTCAGCACCAGATGGCGTACGCCCGCGTCCCGGGCGACCCGGGCCGCCTGGCCGGCGGTCAGATGGCCGTGGTCGGTGGCGAGCCGCTCGTCCTCGTCGAGGAAGGTCGACTCGATGACCAGCAGGTCGCAGCCCTCGGCGAGGACATGCACGCCGTCGCAGAGCCTGGTGTCCATGATGAACGCGAACCGCTGTCCGCGCCTGCGCTCCGAGACGTCGTCGAGCGTGACACCGCCGAGGGCGCCCTCGCGCTGGATCCGGCCGATGTCGGGCCCCTTGATGCCGTGTGCGGCCAGTTTCGCGGGCAGCATGCGGCGACCGTCGGGCTCGACGAGCCGGTAACCGTACGACTCGACGGGGTGCGAGAGCCGATGGCTGCTGAGCGTGTACGCGTCCGTGGTGGCGATCACCCCGTCGGCGGCGACCGGGGCCTCGGTCAGCTCGACGGACTCGCGGTAGGCCGTCGCGTACCGCAGCCGCTCGAAGTAGTGCTGTCCGCTCGCCGGGTAGTGCGCGGTGACCGGGTGCGGGACCTGGTCGAGGTTGATCCGCTGGATCACCCCGGCCAGGCCCAGCGAGTGGTCGCCGTGGAAGTGCGTGACGCAGATCCGGTCGATGTCGTGCGCGGCGACCCCGGCCCGCAGCATCTGCCGCTGGGTGCCCTCACCGGGGTCGAAGAGGATTCCTTCGCCGTCCCAGCGGAGCAGATAGCCGTTGTGGTTGCGGTGGCGGGTCGGTACCTGGCTGGCGGTGCCGAGGACCACGAGTTCACGGACGGACACGGTGAATCTAGCCGGGGGGCCACTGCAGTCCGCGGCCGCCCAGGACGTGGGCGTGCGCGTGGAAGACGGTCTGGCCGGCGCCCGAGCCGGTGTTGAAGACGACCCGGTAGCCACTGTCCACGATCTTCTCGTCGGCGGCGACGTGCCCGGCCTCGCGCAGTATGTCGGCGGCGATCGCCGGTTCGGCCGCGGCGAGGGCGGCGGCGTCCGCGTGGTGGACGCGGGGGATGACGAGTACGTGGGTGGGGGCCTGGGGGTTTATGTCCCGGAAGGCGACGGTGGTCTCGGTCTCCCGGACGATCGTTGCCGGGACCTCACCCGAGACGATCTTGCAGAACAGGCAGTCGGGCTGCGGTTCTCCCGCCATGGGGTCGGCTCCTCGGTCGTGGTGATCGTTGTACGGGCATGCTATCGGGACGGACGAGTGGGTCCGGGCGCCGCCGCGGTACGCCCCTTGGCGGCCCACTCCCCCGCCCCGGTCCCGCCGGCGCGACCGGGGTGCGGGGGCGACGCCCCCGCACCCCGCACTACAGCCCCGGCCGGTCGGGAGCCTGCTTCGCCGGTGTCTCGGCCAGCGAGGCCAGGGCGATCCGGATCGCCTCGTCCAGCTGCGGATCACGCCCCGCCACATGGTCCTGCGGCGTCATCACGACCTCGACATCGGGATCGACCCCGTGGTTCTCCACGCCCCAGCCGTAACCCTCCAGCCAGAAGGCGTACTTGGGCTGGGTGACCGACGTCCCGTCCACGAGCTTGTACCGGCTGTCGATGCCGACCACGCCGCCCCAGGTGCGCGTACCGACCACCGGGCCGATGCGCAGCGCCTTGATCGCGGCGTTCACGATGTCGCCGTCCGAACCGGAGAACTCGTTGGCGACCGCCACCACGGGACCGCGCGGCGCGTCCCCCGGGTAGCTGGAGGGCCGCATGCCGCGCGGCAGGTCCCAGCCGACGATGCGCCGGGCGAGCTTCTCCACGATCAGCTGTGAGGTGTGGCCGCCGCGGTTCTCCCGGACGTCCACGACCAGTCCCTCGCGGGCCACCTCGATCCGCAGGTCGCGGTGGAGCTGGGCCCAGCCGGAGCCGACCATGTCGGGGACGTGGAGAT
Organism: Streptomyces sp. NPDC052052; assembly: GCF_040680455.1. NCBI lineage: Bacteria > Bacillati > Actinomycetota > Actinomycetes > Kitasatosporales > Streptomycetaceae > Streptomyces > Streptomyces sp. NPDC052052. Next base: position 45,850 of record NZ_JBFAWU010000015.1, read on the forward strand.
AGCCGAGGCGGCCGCCGGAGTGCTCGTGGACGTACGCCCGCCGGTCGGCGACCCAGGCGTGGTAGCGCAGCGCCTCCTCGTCGTCGATGGGCACGACGACGACATGGCGCGGATAGCCGCCGTCCACCGGGGAGACCGTCAGCTCGACCGGCTTGCCGGCCGAGCCGGTGAGCAGCGGTCCGGGGCCGGTGAGCGGGTCGACCGGCTGACCGTCGACGGCGAGGATCGCGTCGCCGACACGCACCGCCACTCCGGGTGCGGCGAGCGGCGAGCGGGCCGCCGGATCGGAGGTCTCGGACGGCAGGATCCGGTCGATGCGCCAACTGCCCTCGTCCGAACGGGAGATGTCGGCGCCGAGCAGTCCCTGCCGGGAGGAGTCGTCGCGCCAGCCTCCGGGCGGCGTCACATAGGCGTGGGAGGTGCCGAGCTCGCCCTGCACCTCCCACAGCAGGTCGATCAGATCGTCGTGAGTGGCGACGCGGTCCAGCACCGGGCGGTAGCGGTCCAGCACCCCGTCCCAGTCGATGCCGCCCATGTCGGGGCGCCAGAAGTTGTCCCGCATGATGCGTCCGGCCTCGTCGTACATCTGGCGCCACTCGGCGGCCGGGTCGAGGATCCGGCGGATCCGGGAGAGGTCGACGGTGACGTTGTCGCCGTCGTGGTCGTCGTCGCCGGGCGAGACGCGGCTGTCGGACGGCACGACCCGCAGCTTGCCGCGGGTGTGCAGGACGAGCCGCTTGCCGTCGCCGCTGACCGCGAAATCGTCGACGTCCGAGGCGAGTTCCTCGCGGCGCAGCTTCTCCAGGTCGTATCGCTCCAGGACGGTCTCGGGCCGATGGGAGTCGGGCGTGGCGCCGCTCGTCCCGAGCACTCCCGTCACCGGGTGGCTCAGCCACAGCAGCCCGTCCTTCGCGGCGCGCAGCGAGGAATAGCTGCCGGCCTCGACGGGCAGCGGCACGATCCGGTCGGCGAGGCCGTCGAGGTCGATCCGGGTGACGGGCAGTGCGGTCGGGTTGTCCTCGCCGTCGCCGCCCTTGTCCTTCTCGGTCGGGCGGCCGTGCCGCTGCGGACCGAACGGGGAGGGGGTGGTGGCGGCGAGCGTCAGCAGATGGGGACGGCAGCCGCCGATGAACGCCAGGTCGAAGACATGGGTGTCGTAGATCGGGTCGAAGGAGCGCTCGGAGAGGAACGCGAGGTGCTTGCCGTCGGTGGTGAAGGCGGGGGCGAAGTCCCGGAACCGCAGCGGGGTCGCCTCGGCGACCGACAGATCGGCGAGGTGCGCGAGCTTGAGCTGCCTGAGCGGTTCGGGCCCGGGGTGCGACCAGGCGAGCCAGGCCGAGTCGGGCGAGAAGACGAGACCGGAGGCGTCGCCGTCCTCGCTGCGGTCCACCTCGTGGACCTCGCCGCTCTCCCGCTCGACGATCAGTACCCGCCCGTCGTGCGCGGCGACGGCGAACCGGCTGCCGTCCGGGGCCGCTTCCAGGTCGAGGACCCTGCCGATACGGCCCGCTGCGAGGCGGCGCGGTACGGCGCCCGGGGCGGTGCCGGTGGCGGGTGCGCATTCCAGGGCGTCGTCGCCCTCGGCATCGGTGACCCAGACGACGTACTGGTCGCCCTCGGCCTGGAAGGCGCGGGGCATCCTGGCCCGTACGCCCGGTTCGACGGCGAGCGCGCGGGCCGGCCCCTCGCGGTGGGTGACCCAGTGGACGGCGCCGCGCGTCGCGACGGCGCTGCCGCGGCCCGTGCGGTCCGGGGACGCGGAGTCGAGGTTGCTGCCGGCGTGCACGGGGTGGGGCTGGAGGTCGGCCCGCTGGCCGCCGAGCCGGATGTCGAGGCGGCGGGGTTCGGCGCCCTCGAGGTCGTCCAGCAGCCAGAGCTCACCGGCCGACGCGTAGCCGACGCGGGTGCCGTCGGTGGTCGCGTGGCGGGCGTAGAACCCCTCGATGCCGGTGTGCCTGCGCAGGTCCGAGCCGTCGGGCAGCGAGGAGTAGAGCGCGCCGACGCCTTCGTGGTCGGAGAGGAAGGCGACCCGGTCGCCCACCCACATCGGCGCTTCGATGTTCCCGTCGAGGTCCTCGTGCAGCCGTACGAACTGTGCCGGGCCGTCGGTGCCGCCCTCGGGTTCGATTTCAATCCACAGCTTGCCCGCGGTGCCGCCCCGGTAGCGCTTCCAGGTGGCGGCCTCGCGCCCCATGGCGGCCGAGAGCAGCAGGACCCGTCCGCCGGGCCCGTACGCGAGGGACCCGACCGGGCCGTAGGGCAGGGTCCGCGCGGGCCCGCCGTCCACCGGGACGGCCCTGGCCCAACTGCGCCGCAGCGAGGCCTGCCCCTGAGTGGAGGTGACCAGTACGTCGCCCTCGGGCGTCCAGCCGCGCACCGTGGTCCGCGCGTCGCCCCAGTAGGTCAGCCGCCTGGAGGGGCCTCCGTCGACGGGGGCCACATGCACCTCGGGCGCCCCGTCCCGGGTGGACGTCCAGGCGACGTGTGTCCCGTCGGGAGATATCCGTGGGTTGGTGACCGGCCGGTTGTCGGCGCTGACGCGCCAGGCACGGCCGCCGTCCAGCGGTGCCAGCCAGACGTCGTCCTCGGCGGTGAAGGCGATCAGATCGCCCTGGACATGGGGGTATCGGAGGTAGGCAGGCTGCGTCACAGGGATCACCCTAGGCCGCCCGCATGCTCCGCGTAACCGGGTTGGCCGGAGTCCGCCGGGTGGTCCGCGCCGGCCGCATTCACTTCCCCCGGGGCTGTTCGGTCACGGTGACCGTCACGGTCACCGTCGGCCGGGCGCCGCCTCCCGCCGGCGTGCGTGCGCCGACGACGGGCTGGGCGGCGGCGCAGTTGCCGAGCATGTCCGAGTGGAAGACGACCTTCCCGCCGGTCCTGGCGGTCAGGTCGCCCTGCACGCACCGCCCGTCGAGTTCCTGGGTCACCGTGCCGACGAGGGTGATGTCCTTGCCGGTACCGGTCCTTCCGGTGCAGTCGACGTCCGCGTTCCGGGGCGCGGAGGCGGATGGCGACGACGTACCCACGGCACGGTCCCCGTGGACGTCGGCGGTGCAGTTCAGCCACCGCACATCGACTCCGCTGCGCTCCAGGGCGCTGGTGCCGGTCAGGTCGGTGGTCACGGCGATGGATGTGGAGTTCAGGTTGCCCGTCGGCTCACAGGCCGCGACACCTGCGACCGCCGCGCCCGCGAGAGCGGACGTGGCCAGAAAGCGACGGGTTCTTCCCCGGCCCCATGCCCTGGATGTCCCCATACGGTGAGCTTCCCACCGTGGTGACGCGCGCCGGTAGACGCGTGCGGCCACAACCTGGCGGCGCAGGCGCGCGAAGGGGGCTCACGCCCAGCGGCCGGTGCGCCCCAGCAACAGCGCCGCGGCCGCCGTGCCCGCCGTCGAGGTGCGCAGGACGGATGCCCCGAGCCGGCAGACCCGGGCGCCGGCCGCGGTGAAGACCGCCAGTTCGTCCGGCGACACGCCGCCCTCGGGGCCGACGACCAGCACGATCTCCCCCTGGGTGGGGAGTTGGACGGCGGCCAGCGGCTCGCTGTCGTGGTCCCGGTCCTCGTGCAGGACGGCGGCGAAGTCCGCCGTGGCCAGAAGTGCGGCCACCTGTGTGGTCGTCAGCGTGTCGGCCACTTCGGGGAAGCGCGTCCGGCGTGACTGCTTGCCCGCCTCCCGGGCGCTGTTGCGCCATTTCGCGAGGGACTTGAGGCCGCGGTCCCCCTTCCACTGCGTGATGCAGCGCGATGCCTGCCAGGGCACGATCGCGTCGACGCCGGTCTCCGTCATCGTCTCGACGGCGACCTCACCGCGGTCGCCCTTGGGCAGGGCCTGGACGACGGTGATGCGGGGAGCGGGCCGCGCCTCCTCCTGGACCGCCACCAGGCCCGCGACGACGAGCCGGTCCTTGCCCTCGACCGCCCCGACGACGCCTTCCGTCCAACGACCGCGACCGTCCGTCAGTACGACGGCCTCACCTGCGCGCAGCCGCTTCACCGATACGGCGTGCCGCCCCTCGGGCCCTTCCAGAACGAACTCCGGCCCCTCCGGGACCTGTTCGACGACAAAGACCGGTGCGGTCACTGCATACTCCCTGTGCTCACTGCCGCCCGTGCGGCGTCCACTTCCTCGACGAGCAGTTCGACCAGTCGGCCGGCCGGCAGCTCACGCGCCATCCGGTGCCCCTGCCCCGCCCACAGTGCCATGCCCTGGGCGTCACCGGCCTTCGCCGCCGCCTTGCGCAGCCCGCTGGTCAGATAGTGGACCTGCGGATAGGCGGCGGGGGCGTACGGGCCGTGCTCGCGCATGAAGCGGTTGACGAGGCCGCGGGCCGGGCGGCCGGAGAACGCCCGGGTCAGGGCGGTCCGTACGAAGAGCGGGTTGGTCAGTGCCTGCTTGTGGAGCAGATGCGCGCCGGATTCGGGGCAGGCGAGGAACGCCGTGCCGAGCTGGGCCGCCTGGGCCCCCGCGGCGAACACCGCGGCGATCTGCGACCCGCGCATCAGCCCGCCCGCGGCGATGATCGGCACCTGCACGGTCTCGCGGACCTGGGCCACCAGGGAGAGCAGTCCGATCCCGGTCCCGTCGGCCTGCGGGTCGTCGCGGTGGGTGGACTGGTGACCGCCCGCCTCCACTCCCTGGACACAGACCGCGTCCGCGCCCGCCCACTCGGCGGCCTGGGCCTCCTCGGGCGTCGTGACCGTCACCACGGTGTACGTGCCGACGCCGGCGAACGCGTCGAGGGTGTCCCGGGTCGGACAGCCGAAGGTGAAGGAGACGGCCGGGACCGGGTCCTCCAGAAGTATGGCGAGCTTGGCCTCGTAGCCGTCGTCGCCGCTGGAGTCCGGATCTCCGAGCGGAGTGTCGTACCAGGCGGCCTCACCGGCGAGTTGATGCCGGTACACCTCGACGGCGCCCGGGTCGGCGAGTTGGGGCTGCGGCATGAAGAGATTGACTCCGAAGGGCCGACCGGTCAGCCTGCGCAGCCGTTTGATCTCGTGGTACATGCCGTCCGTCGTCTTGTACCCGGCGGCCAGGAAGCCCAGTCCGCCCGCCCCGTTGACGGCCGCGACGAGCTCTGGGCAGGAGGCGCCTCCCGCCATGGGCGCCTGAATGATCGGATACCGGCAAATATCAGTCAGCACGGATGACATGACCGCATCGTGTCACGTTCCGCGCGTCACGGCTTCCGCAGGCCATGGCCCACATCGTCCTCGGCCGCCGGACGGGCTCCACGAGCGAGCCCGTCCGGCGGCCGAATGCGGGACACGGAGCCTCAGCGGCCGTTGAAAGCGTCCTTCAGCCGGGAGAAGAGCCCCTGCTGTCCGGGCTGGAACTGGCCGGTGGGCCGCTCCTCGCCGCGCATCTTCGCCAGGTCCCGCAGGAGTCGCTCCTGCTCCGGGTCCAGCTTCGTCGGGGTGATCACCTCGACGTGCACGATCAGATCGCCGCGCCCGCCGCCCCGCAGATGCGTGATGCCGCGCCCGTGCAGCGGAACCGACTGGCCGGACTGGGTGCCGGGCCGGATGTCGACCTCCTCCAGGCCGTCGAGCGTCTCCAGCGGCACCTTGGTGCCGAGTGCGCCCGCCGTCATGGGGATGGTGACCGTGCAGTGCAGGTCGTCGCCGCGGCGCTGGAACACCGAGTGCGCCAGCTCGTGGATCTCCACGTACAGATCGCCGGCCGGGCCGCCGCCGGGGCCGACCTCGCCCTCGCCGGCGAGCTGGATGCGGGTGCCGTTGTCGACACCGGCGGGGATCTTCACGGTGAGGGTGCGCCTCGACCGGATACGGCCGTCGCCGGCGCACTCCGGGCACGGCGTCGGCACGACCGTGCCGAAGCCCTGGCACTGCGGGCAGGGCCGGGAGGTCATGACCTGGCCCAGGAAGGACCGGGTGACCTGCGAGACCTCTCCACGGCCGCGGCACATGTCACAGGTCTGGGCGGAGGTGCCGGGTGCGGCGCCCTCGCCACTGCACGTCGTACAGACGACGGCCGTGTCGACCTGGATGTCCTTGGTGGTGCCGAACGCGGCCTCGGCCAGATCGATCTCCAGCCGGATCATCGCGTCCTGGCCGCGCCGGGTGCGCGAACGGGGTCCGCGCTGCGACGACGTACCGAAGAACGCGTCCATGATGTCGGAGAAGTTGCCGAAGCCACCCTGTCCGAATCCGCCCGCGCCACCGCCGCCGGAGGCGGACAGCGGGTCCCCGCCGAGGTCGTAGACCTGCTTCTTCTGCGGGTCCGAGAGCACCTCGTAGGCGGCGTTGATCTCCTTGAACCGCTCCTGCGTCTTCGGATCGGGGTTCACATCCGGATGCAGCTCGCGGGCGAGCCGCCGGAAGGACTTCTTGATCTCGTCCTGGGATGCGTCGCGGCGCACGCCGAGTACGGCGTAGTAGTCCGTGGCCACTTACGACTCCGCCAGGATCTGTCCGACGTAACGTGCCACTGCGCGTACCGCTCCCATCGTTCCGGGGTAATCCATGCGGGTCGGTCCGACCACGCCGAGTTTGGCGACTGCCTCGTCGCCCGAACCGTAGCCGACCGTGACGACGGACGTGGAGTTGAGCCCCTCGTGGGCGTTCTCGTGCCCGATGCGTACGGTCATGCCCGAGTCCTTGGCCTCGCCGAGCAGTTTCAGCAGCACGACCTGCTCCTCCAGTGCCTCCAGCACCGGCCGGATCATCACGGGGAAGTCGTGCCCGAAGCGGGTGAGGTTGGAGGTGCCGCCGATCATCAGCCGCTCCTCCGTCTCCTCGACGAGGGTTTCGAGCAGGGTGGAGAGCACGGTGGACACGGTTCCCCGGTCCTCGCTCTCGAAGGATTCCGGCAGATCCTGCACCAGCTGCGGGACGTCCGCGAAACGGCGTCCGACGACCCGGCTGTTGAGCCGGGCCCGCAGATCGGCGAGCGCGGTCTCGCCGAACGGAGCCGGGCAGTCGATCATCCGCTGTTCGACCCGGCCGGTGTCCGTGATCAGCACGAGCATCAGCCGGGCGGACGCCAGGGACAGGAGCTCCACGTGCCGGACCGTCGACCGGGTCAGGGAGGGGTACTGCACGATGGCGACCTGCCGGGTCAGCTGCGCGAGCAGCCGTACGGTGCGGCCCACCACGTCGTCGAGGTCGACCGCGCCGTCGAGGAAGTGATGAATGGCGCGGCGTTCCGGCGACGAGAGGGGCTTGACACCCGCGAGCTTGTCGACGAAGAGCCGGTAGCCCTTGTCCGTCGGGATGCGGCCGGCACTGGTGTGGGGCTGGGCGATGAAGCCCTCGTCCTCCAGCACCGCCATGTCGTTGCGGACCGTGGCCGGGGAGACCCCCAGCCTGTGCCGCTCGGTGAGGGCCTTGGAGCCCACGGGCTCCTCGGTGCCGACATAGTCCTGGACGATGGCGCGCAACACTTCGAGTCTGCGTTCGCTGAGCATCGCGCACACCTCCAGCTGTGTTTCCTCGGTGGTTCTCGGGCCGTTCCTGATCCGTTCCCAGGAATCCCCTGGCACTCTGTCCTTGCGAGTGCCAGCATTCCCCGGGCCAGTGTACGGCGGCGGAGTGGGGGCCTAGCAAGAGCAACCGGTCATGCCGTCGCGGGACTGCGCAGGTCGTTGCCGATAGCGTCGCGGTATGAACGCCTCTTGGGAAGAGTTCGGCTGGGAGCGACTCGGTCACGGAGTGGGCCGATGCCGCCTCCCGAGGTGGGACGCGACCGTCGCACTGGTGTCGGGAGCGGACGGGGCGCTGCTCTTCGACACCGGATCGACACTCCGCGAGGGCGTCCGGATCCGGTCCCAGGCGCAGGCCCTGCTCGGCCGGAGGGTGACGCATATCGCACTCAGCCACCCCCATTTCGATCACGTCCTGGGCACCGCGGCCTTCTCCGGCGTCCAGGTGTACGGGGCCGTCGGCATGGCCGAGCTGCTGAGGCTCGAGGCGGACGATCTGCGCGCCGACGCGATCCGCCACGGAGTGCCGGAGCACGAGGCGACCGAGGCCGTCGACGCACTGGTGGTGCCGCAGCACGAGGTGCACGACGAGTGGACGCTCGACCTGGGCGGCGGCCGGCAGGTGCTGCTGGCGAACGTGGGCCCCGCCCACAGCGGTCACGATCTCGTGGTGCTCGTGCCCGGCTCCCCCACGGTGGTGCTCTGCGGCGACCTGGTCGAGGAGTCCGGACCGCCGCAGGCGGGCCCGGACGCCGTCCCGGCCCGCTGGCCGGCCGCACTGGACCGGCTGCTGGCGCTGGGCGGCGCGGACGCTGTGTACGTACCGGGGCACGGGGCGGTGGTGGACGCGGCGTTCGTGCGGGACCAGCGCGACCGGCTGGCGGGGCTCTTCGGCGTGTCGTGACGGCCGCTCGTCCTATCGTCATCCGATGCGCAGCTACCAGCCGGACCTGACCCCGCCGTGGAAGAAGTCCGCCCCCGTTCCCGAGGTGCCCGCCGAGCCCGATCTGGTGGTGGAGGAGGTCTCCACCGGGTTCTGCGGTGCCGTGATCCGCTGCGAGAAGACCGCCCAGGGTCCGACGGTCACGCTGGAGGACCGTTTCGGCAAGCACCGGGTGTTCCCGATGGAGCCGCGCGGCTTCCTGCTGGAGGGCCGGGTGGTGACGCTCGTACGCCCGTCGGCGGCCGTTCCGGTACGCCCCGTGCGCACGGCCTCGGGTTCGGTCGCGGTGCCGGGGGCGCGGGCCCGGGTGGCCCGGGCCGGCCGGATCTACGTGGAGGGCCGCCACGACGCCGAGCTGGTCGAACGGGTCTGGGGCGACGACCTGCGGATCGAGGGCGTGGTCGTCGAGTACCTGGAGGGCATCGACGACCTCCCGGCCGTCGTACGTGAGTTCTCGCCCGGCCCGGACGCCCGGCTGGGCGTCCTGGTCGACCACCTGGTCCCCGGCTCCAAGGAGTCCCGGATCGCGGACCGGGTCTCGGACCCGGACGTGCTGGTGGTGGGCCATCCGTACATCGACGTGTGGGAGGCGGTGAAGCCGTCGTCCGTGGGCATCACGGCCTGGCCGGTGGTCCCGCGCGGCCAGGACTGGAAGACCGGCGTGTGCCGCGCGCTGGGCTGGCCGGAGAACACCGGCGAGGCCTGGCAGCGCATCCTGTCCGGGGTGCGCTCGTACCGGGATCTGGAACCGGCCCTGCTGGGCCGGGTCGAGGAGCTGATCGACTTCGTGACGCAGCCGGCCTGAGTCGCCTGAGCGCAACCGCCGTCCGGTCCGCCCGCGCTCAGTCCACCAGGTCCCTGACCACCGCGTCCGCGAGCAGCCGGCCGCGCAGGGTGAGGACCGCGCGCCCCTGGTCGTACGGAGCGGACTCCAGCAGTCCGTCCTCCACCGCCCGCGCCGCCGCGGCCAGCCCGGCCGGTGCCAGCAGCGACAACGGGCAGCCCTCCGCGAGCCGCAGTTCCAGCAGGATCCGCTCGACCCGCCGGTCCTCCGGCGAGAGGATCTCGCGCCCGGCCCCTGGCGACCGGCCCTCGGCCAGGGCCTGCGCGTACGCCCCCGGATGCTTCACGTTCCACCAGCGCACCCCGCCGACATGGCTGTGCGCGCCGGGGCCGGCACCCCACCAGTCGGCGCCGCGCCAGTACAGCTCGTTGTGCAGGCACCGGCCCTCGGGGGTGCGGGACCAGTTGGACACCTCGTACCAGGAGAAGCCCGCCGCGGCCATCGCCTCGTCCGCGATCAGGTACCGGTCCGCGTGGACGTCGTCATCGGTCATCGGGATCTCGCCGCGCCGGATGCGCCGGGCCAGCTGCGTGCCCTCCTCGACGATCAGCGCGTACGCCGACACATGGTCGGGCCCCGCCCCGATCGCCGCGTCCAGCGAGGCCCGCCAGTCGTCGTCGGACTCCCCCGGCGTGCCGTAGATCAGGTCGAGGTTGACGTGCTCGAAGCCTGCCTCCCGGGCCTCGGCGACACAGGCCTCGGGCCGACCCGGCGTGTGCGTACGGTCCAGGATCTTCAGCACGTGCTGCCGGGCGCTCTGCATCCCGAACGAGATCCGGTTGAAGCCGCCCTCCCGCAGTTCGGCCAGATACTGCGGACCGACGGACTCCGGGTTGGCCTCGGTGGTGATCTCGGCATCGTCCGCGAGCCCGAACTCCTCACGGATCGCCCCCAGCATGCGGACCAGGTCCGCGGCGGCCAGCAGGGTGGGTGTGCCACCGCCGACGAAGACCGTACGGACCGGACGCGGGTCGTCGCCGAGGACCTTGCGGGCCTGGCGGACCTCGCCGATCAGATGGGAGGCGTAGTTGTCCCGCGAGGCCAGCGCCCCGCCCGAGCCGCGCAGCTCGGTGGCGGTGTAGGTGTTGAAGTCGCAGTAGCCGCAGCGGGTCGCGCAGTAGGGAACGTGCAGATAGAAGCCGAGCGGCCGGTCGGCAGCACCTTCCAGGGCCTGGCGCGGCAGCGCGCCGTCGTCGGGTACGGGTTCACCATCGGGCAGTACGGAAGGCATACCGCCCATTGTCGCTCGGCACCGGCGGTTGCCGGGCCACGCCGGTGTCCGCACCGGCCGTCCGGCCCCGTCCGGCCCGGCCTCATCCCGCCTGGAGCACCAGGAGGGCCAGGTCGTCGTCGGGCGGCCGCTCGGCGAATTCGTGCACGGCGCGCTTGATCCGGTCCGCGATCCCGTCCGCCGACAGCCCGGCGCAGCCGGCCAGGGACCGGGCCAGGCCGTCCCCGTCGTCGAACATCAGGGACCCGGAGCGCCGCTCCGTCACTCCGTCGGTGACGCACAGCAGGCTGTCGCCTGGTTCCAGGTCGAAGCTCTGACTCGCGTACGCGACGTCGTCGAAGATCCCGAGCAGCATCTGCGGCTCGGCGGCCTGGCGCACCTCTCCGTCGGGCCGCAGCAGCAGCGGCAGCGGGTGGCCGGCGCTGGCGAGGGTGCAGCGCACCCCGCCGCCGGGCAGCGGCACGAGTTCCCCGTACAGCAGGGAGAGGAACCGGGACTGCCCGGTGTCCGCGGTCTGCTGGCCGCCCGCCGCGGCCACCATGAGGGCGGCTGCCTCGGCGGCCTCCATGGCGTCGTCGAGGAGCAGCCGGTTGAGCCGGTCCAGCACCTCGCCCACTCCGAATCCCTCGCGCGCCAGCAGCCGCAGCCAGGGCCGGGCGAGGCCGGTGACGACGGCGGCTTCGGGTCCGCTGCCCTGGACGTCGCCGAGGACGAAGCACCAACGGTCGCCGGGGCAGGGGAAGATGTCGTAGAAGTCTCCGCCGACGACCCCGTCGTCACTGGGTTCGTACACCAGCGCACGGGAGACACCGGGTATGTCGGCGACCTTGCTGGGCAGCAGCGCGCGTTGCAGGATGCGGCTGATGGTGGCCTGCCGGGTGTAGGCGCGGGCGGCGCCGACCGCGAGGCCGACACGGCGTACGAAGTCCTCGATCAGGGCGGTCACTTCGTCGGGGACACGTGCCCCGTCCTCCCGGCCGAGCAGCACCGCGCCGAGTGTCCGGCCGCCCGAGGTGATCCGGTAGGCGAACAGGGATACGGCACACCCTCCGGATTCGCCAGATTCATCGGATTCGTCCTCCTCGCCCGCGGGCCAGGGCATGGAGACGGGCCCGGTGCCCACCCGTTCGGGCAGCCGGATGGGGTCCTGCTCCAGCACCGTACGCAGCTGCCCGGTCTCCGCCTCGTCCCGGTGCCAGACGCTGGCGAGCCGGGGAACGGCCGAGGGGCCGCCGTTCTCGGGCTCCAGCCAGATCGCGCACCAGTCGGCGAGCCTGGGCACCAGTAACTGTCCCGAGAGCGCCGCGACGATGTCCTCGTCGAGCTGGCCCGCGAGCAGGTCCGAGGCCTCGGCGAGGAACGAGAGCGCACCGCGGCCGGCCCAGTCCGTGTCGTCGCGCGGGGCCCGGCGGGCGCTGGGGGCGAGCAGTTCGGCGGCACGCGGTCGCCGGGCGAAACCGTTCTCGGCGGACGGCTCGGGGAACGGATTCCAGTCGTCGACGGGGAGCCGGGCCCAGACGGTCTTGAGGCCCGTGCGGTAGGTGATGCCCCAGCGCTCGGCGAGGGTGCCGACGAGCTGGAGCCCGCGACCGTACTCGGCGGGCTCCTCGGGGCCGGGGCTCGGATCGCCCTGTGCGGTGTCCGCCGCGCCGCCCTCCGGGGCGTCGCCGCCCACGGATCGGGCCGGGTGGTGGTCGGAGACTTCCAGTACCAGGGCCGCGGCCTCGTCCTCGGCGGTCTCCTCCAGCCGGCAGAGCAGTTCGACGGTGGTCCCGGCGTGCACGACCGCGTTGGTGACCAGTTCGCTGGCGACGATCGCCGCGTCCTCGGCCAGACGCTCGCTGAAGCCCACGGCCGCCGGCAGTCCGAGCCCGGCCCACTCGGTGAGCGCGGCCTGGACGAACCTGCGGGCGGTGGAGGGCGCGAGGAGGTTTCCGGGCAGGGACGTTCGGGCTACGGGCCGTGCGTCCGCATGGCCGACGGGGAGACCGGGACGCTGGATGATGTCCCGCTGCAAGGGAATGGGCCCCACGGTGCAGCTCCTGACCTGTTCTCGCTCTTGCTGTCTGTTCTCGCTCTGGCTGTGTGTTCTCTTTGGGCGCCGCTGACGACACCGACAGAGTGACAGATGGGCCGTGCCCACAAGCGACGAGTTGCCGAAGTGGGCAGAGAAAGTGAGCAGACGGAGACAGAAGGAGCCGCACCGTGCGGCCGGTGGCGGAAGGACCGGTGTCAGGCCTCCCGGGTTCCCGCGTACATGTCGTCGATGAGATCCTTGTACTCGCGCTCGACGACCGGTCGCTTCAGCTTGAGACTGGGCGTCAGTTCGCCGTGCTCGATGTCGAGATCGCGGGGCAGCAGCCGGAACTTCTTGATGGTCTGCCAGCGCTGCAGCCCCTCGTTGAGCCGCTTCACGTACCCGTCGATGAGTGCGACGGTCTGCGGGTTCGCCACCACCTCGGCGTAGGTCTTCCCGTCCAGGCCGTTCTCGGCGGCCCAGCCCAGGATGGTCGGCTCGTCGAGCGCGATCAGGGCGGTGCAGAAGTTGCGGTCCGCACCGTGCACCAGGATGTTGGAGACGAACGGGCAGACCGCCTTGAACTGTCCCTCGACCTCCGCCGGGGCGATGTACTTGCCACCGGACGTCTTGATCAGGTCCTTCTTGCGGTCCGTGATCCGGAGGTAGCCGTCCACGGACAGCTCACCGATGTCACCGGTGTGGAACCAGCCGTCCGCCTCGAGCACCTCGGCGGTCTTCTCGGGAAGCCCCTGGTAACCCTCCATCAGACCGGGGCCGCGCAGCAGGATCTCACCGTCGTCGGCGATCCGCACCTCGGTGCCGGGAAGCGGCTTGCCGACGGTGCCGGTGCGATAGGCCTCGCCCGGGTTGACGAAGGAGGCGGCGCTGGACTCGGTGAGCCCGTAGCCCTCCAGGATGTGGATGCCGGCGCCCGAGAAGAAGTAGCCGATGTCGGGGGCGAGGGCCGCGGAGCCGGAGACACAGGCGCGCAGCCGGCCGCCGAAGGCCTCGCGGATCTTGGCGAAGACAAGGGTGTCGGCGACCTTGTGCTTGGCACCGAGCCCGAACGGGACGGAGGCCGCGCCGGTGCGCTGGAAGTTGTCCTGCGAGACCACCGCGTACTCGCGGGCGACCCCGGCCGCCCACTGGAAGATCTTGTACTTGGCCGCGCCGCCGGCCCGCGCCTTGGCGGCGACACCGTTGTAGACCTTCTCGAAGATGCGGGGAACGGCGGCCATGTACGTCGGCTGGACGACCGGCAGGTTCTCGATGATCTTGTCGACCCGGCCGTCGACGGCGGTGACGTGGCCGACCTCGATCTGGCCCGAGGTGAGGACCTTGCCGAAGACATGCGCGAGCGGCAGCCAGAGGTACTGGATGTCGTCCTTGGTGATCAGGCCGGTCGCCACGGTGGCCTTCGCCATGTACGACCAGTTGTCGTGCGGCAGGCGTACGCCCTTGGGGCGACCGGTGGTGCCCGAGGTGTAGATCAGCGTGGCCAGCTGATCGGCGGTGATGGCGGAGACCCGCTCCTTGATCGCGTCGGGGTGCTTCGCGAGGTGCTCCGCGCCGCGGGCCTCCAGATCGGCGAGGGTGAGCACCCAGCCGTCGGGGTCGCCCTCGGCGGGACCGGCGCCCTCGGGGTCGATGACGACGACATGGGCGAGGTGCGGCAGTTCGGCACGGCGCTCGCGGGCCTTGGCCAGCTGACCGGCGTCCTCGGCGATCAGGACCCGGCTCTCGGAGTCGGCGAGGATGAAAGCCGACTCCTCGGCGTTGGTCGACGGGTAGATCGTCGAGGTGGCGGCTCCCGCGCACATCACGCCGAGGTCGGCGAGGATCCATTCGACCCGGGTACTGGCGGCGAGCGCCACCCGCTGCTCCGGCTGCACGCCCAGACCGATCAGCCCCGCCGCGATGGCGTACACCCGCTCGGCGGCCTGCGCCCAGCTCAGCGACTTCCACTCGTCGGGCCCCTCGCCGGTGGCCGAGGGAACGGGGTACCGGTAGGCCTCCCCGTCCGGGGTGGCCGCCACGCGGTCGACGAAGAGGTTCGCCACGGAGGGCGGTCGGTTCTCGATCAGGGTCTGTGTGTCGCTCACGACATCCTCCGGGCCTGCGGCAGTGCTTCACGACCGGTTGCTGATTGCTGCTGACTACTGCGTGTTCCTACGGGTGTGTCTCCCGCGCTCGTGCGTGCGCGTGGTCCTGCGTGCCTGTCCTGGGCGCTCGTCCTGTTCGCTCGTGCTGTTCGCTCGTCCTGTTCACTCGTCCTGCAGCGGTGGTCTTCGTCCCACTTGTTTAACTGGCGAGTAACCACGAGGTCGTGATCAGGGTAGAGCGCCCGCGTCCCCCGCGTAAGGGGCAGCGGGCCGCCGCTTCATAACAAACGGACCCCTGTGCCGCGCATCACTGCGGTACAGGGGTCCATGGCGCCGACCCGGGCGGGACGCGGAGTCGAGGGGCGGAAGCCCGCGCCCCGCACCGGCAGCCCCTTCCCGGCCGTGCGGCGGAAGCTACTTCTTGGCCTTGCCGTCCCCGCCCGACTCGTCCGTCGACAGCACGGCGATGAAGGCCTCCTGCGGCACCTCCACATTGCCGACCATCTTCATCCGCTTCTTGCCTTCCTTCTGCTTCTCCAGCAGCTTCCGCTTACGGGAGATGTCACCGCCGTAGCACTTGGCGAGGACGTCCTTGCGGATGGCGCGGACGGTCTCACGGGCGATGACCCGGGAGCCGATGGCGGCCTGGATCGGCACCTCGAAGCTCTGCCGCGGGATCAGCTCCCGCAGCTTGGCGACGAGCCGCACACCGTAGGCGTACGCCTTGTCCTTGTGGGTGACCGCGGAGAACGCGTCGACCTTGTCGCCGTGCAGCAGGATGTCGACCTTGACGAGCTGGGCGCTCTGCTCGCCGGTGGGCTCGTAGTCGAGGGAGGCGTATCCCCGGGTCTTGGACTTCAGCTGGTCGAAGAAGTCGAAGACGATCTCGGCGAGCGGCAGGGTGTAGCGGATCTCGACCCGGTCCTCGGAGAGGTAGTCCATACCGAGCAGCGTGCCGCGCCGGTTCTGGCAGAGCTCCATGATCGCGCCGATGAACTCGCTGGGTGCGAGGATCGTGGCGCGCACGACGGGCTCGTACACCTGGTCGATCTTGCCCTCGGGGAATTCGCTCGGGTTGGTGACGACGTGTTCGCTGCCGTCCTCCATGTCCACGCGGTAGACCACGTTGGGGGCGGTGGCGATCAGATCGAGACCGAACTCACGCTCCAGCCGCTCACGGATCACGTCGAGGTGGAGCAGGCCGAGGAAGCCGACACGGAAGCCGAAGCCGAGAGCGGCGGACGTCTCCGGCTCGTACACCAGGGCGGCGTCGTTGAGCTGGAGCTTGTCGAGCGCCTCGCGCAGGTCCGGGTAGTCGGATCCGTCCAGGGGGTACAGACCCGAGAACACCATCGGCTTGGGGTCCTTGTAGCCGCCGAGCGGCTCCGTGGCGCCCTTGTTCAGGGAGGTGATGGTGTCACCGACCTTGGACTGCCGGACGTCCTTCACACCGGTGATGAGGTAACCCACCTCGCCCACACCGAGGCCGTCGGCCGGGGTCATCTCCGGGGAGGAGACCCCGATCTCCAGCAGCTCGTGGGTGGCGCCGGTGGACATCATCCTGATGCGCTCGCGCTTGTTGAGCTGGCCGTCGACGACACGGACGTACGTGACGACGCCCCGGTACGAGTCGTAGACCGAGTCGAAGATCATCGCGCGGGCGGGGGCGTCGGCCTTGCCGACCGGGGCCGGGACGTCCTTGACCACCCGGTCGAGCAGCGCGTCCACGCCGACACCGGTCTTCGCGGAGACCCTGAGCACGTCCTCCGGCTGGCAGCCGATGAGGTTGGCCAGCTCCTCGGAGAACTTCTCGGGCTGCGCGGCCGGCAGGTCGATCTTGTTGAGCACCGGGACGATGGTGAGGTCGTTCTCCATCGCCAGGTAGAGGTTGGCCAGTGTCTGGGCCTCGATGCCCTGCGCGGCGTC
Organism: Streptomyces sp. NPDC052052; assembly: GCF_040680455.1. Classification (NCBI taxonomy): domain Bacteria; kingdom Bacillati; phylum Actinomycetota; class Actinomycetes; order Kitasatosporales; family Streptomycetaceae; genus Streptomyces; species Streptomyces sp. NPDC052052. Next base: position 62,362 of record NZ_JBFAWU010000015.1, read on the forward strand.
GACCAGCAGGATCGTGCCCTCGCAGGCGGCGAGCGAGCGTGAGACCTCGTAGGTGAAGTCCACGTGGCCCGGGGTGTCGATCATGTTGAGGACATGGGTGCGCCCCTGGTCCTCGCCCGTGGTGGGCGCCCAGGGCAGACGCACTGCCTGGGACTTGATGGTGATGCCGCGCTCGCGCTCGATGTCCATCCGGTCGAGGTACTGGGCGCGCATCTGCCGCTGGTCGACCACACCGGTCAGCTGGAGCATCCGGTCGGCAAGGGTCGACTTGCCGTGGTCGATGTGCGCAATGATGCAGAAGTTGCGGATCAGCGCCGGGTCGGTACGGCTCGGCTCGGGCACGTGGATAGGAGTCGCGGGCACGCAGGGTCCTGATTCTTGAGACGCCGAACGCCGTGTCTCGGGTCGATGTCGGTTCGGTCGGATCAATACGTAGCCTCCATCGTCCCACGCTTGCGGGGCAGCGACCGGTTTGGGCCGGTCGGAGGGGGGCTGGTACCGTTGACAGCTGTGCCTCGCGACTCTCTTGGGCCGCCGGGCGCACTTCGGAGATCCATCGAACCTGAAAAGGCTCTTTCGTGGCGAACATCAAGTCCCAGATCAAGCGGAACAAGACGAACGAGAAGGCGCGCCTGCGCAACAAGGCCGTCAAGTCCTCGCTCAAGACCGCTATCCGCAAGGCCCGTGAGGCTGCCGCCGCCGGTGACGTCGAGAAGGCCACCACGGCCGCTCGCGACGCCTCCCGCGCGCTCGACAAGGCCGTCTCGAAGGGTGTCATCCACAAGAACGCCGCCGCCAACAAGAAGTCGGCGCTGGCTTCCAAGGTTGCCTCCCTCCAGGGCTGAGCTCCTCTGATGTAACCGCCGGAACGGACCCGCGGGCCCTCTCTCCCGCCCCTGCCCGGCCCCCGCGCCGCACACCGAACCTGCGTTCGCCACGCGGGTGCGGCGCATCACGCGTGAACCGAAGGCCCCGGCCTCGCTCTCCCCGGAGCGAGGCCGGGGCCTTCGGCGTTCCCGTACCCGTACCCGTGCCTGTGCTGCACGCGGCTCGGGCGGCAGTGCGGGTCAGGGCCGGCCCGGGCCGATGGGGCCGAGGGTGGGGCGAGCCGATGGGGATCGAGAGCGGGGCAAGGGTGATGGGATCGAGGACCCGGTGCCCCGGCTCGGGTACTCCGGCTCGGGTGCTCCGGCAGCCTCGTCCGCGCTGCCGTCCTCCGCCTCTGTCCTTCTCCTGCCCGGGCCCCTTGCTGCCCGGACCTTCTGCCGCTTGGGCCTACTACCGCGCAGGCGCTCTACCGCCGGACCTGCTACCGCGCAGGCCCTCTACCGCCCGGACCGGCCCGACCGCGCCGCCCGTGCCACCGCGACCACCGCTTTCTCCAACGCGTACTCCGGATCGTCGCCACCGCCCTTGACGCCCGCGTCCGCGTCCGCGACCGCCCGCAGCGCCACGGCCACCCCGTCCGGCGTCCAGCCACGCATCTGCTGGCGCACCCGGTCGATCTTCCACGGCGGCATGCCCAGCTCGCGGGCGAGGTCGGCGGGCCGCCCGCCCCGCGCCGAGGACAGCTTCCCGATCGCCCGTACGCCCTGCGCCAGCGCACTGGTGATCAGCACGGGCGCGACTCCGGTCGCCAGCGACCAGCGCAACGCCTCCAGCGCCTCGGCGGCCCGCCCCTCCACTGCACGGTCGGCGACCGTGAAGCTCGACGCCTCCGCGCGGCCCGTGTAGTAACGGGCGACGACCGCCTCGTCGATCGTGCCCTCGACATCCGCGACGAGCTGCGAGACCGCACTCGCCAGCTCCCGCAGATCACTGCCGATGGAGTCGACCAGCGCCTGGCACGCCTCGGGGGTCGCCGAGCGCCCCAGCGTCCGGAACTCCGACCGTACGAACGAGAGCCGCTCGGCCGGCTTGGTCGTCCTGGGACAGGCGACCTCCCGCGCCCCGGCCTTGCGCGCCGCGTCCAGCAGTCCCTTGCCCTTGGCACCACCGGCGTGCAGCAGCACGAGAATGATCTCCTCGAGCGGATCGCCCAGGTACGCCTTGACGTCCTTGACCGTGTCGGCGGAGAGGTCCTGGGCGTTGCGCACGATCAGCACCTTGCGCTCGGCGAAGAGCGACGGGCTCGTCAGCTCCGCGAGAGTGCCGGGCTGGAGCTGGTCGGAGGTGAGGTCGCGGACGTCCGTGTCGGGGTCGGAAGCGCGGGCTGCCGCCACCACCTGTTGCACGGCGCGGTCGAGGAGCAGGTCCTCCTGGCCCACGGCGAGCGTGAGGGGGGCGAGCGGATCGTCGGTGGAATTCCTTCTGGTGGCCATCGCCGTCCAGCATCCCACGCGTCACCGACAGCCCGCTGGGCTCCCTGTCCGCCCGGCACGGGAGCCACCTCGCGCGGGGCCGGAGCCCGGAGCCCGGAGGGCCACCGCAAGGAGTCGACGGGGATCCCTGCCGCCGGCCCGGAAGCACCGTGTGGGCCCCGGCCTGCGGGTCGCAGGATGCGGCGGGAGCGGTTGCTGCCGCACCCCGCCGGCACAAGAGCCGCTTCGCTTCGGCCCCGCCGAGGCCCGGTAGCCCGGTACGAAAGAATGAGCGCGTGAGCGACGTGAGACATGTGCTGGTGCTGCCCGACCGCGATGCCGCGGAGGAGGTGGCCGAGGAACTCGGCGCCCGTTTCGGGATCACCGAGGAGCCCCAGCTCGTACGCGATGCCCTGGCGGGCGAGGACGACGCCGAGGACGCCCAGTGGCTGGTGGTGGTGGAGGATCCCTCGGGGCGGCTCGCTCCCTCGGAACTCGACGCATTCGCCGAGGAGTACGACGGCTGGCTCGAAACTCCTTGAAGCGTGCCACCGGTCCGGGTACGGGGCAGGCTCCCCCGCCCGGTCCCGGACGGCTCTACGGCACACGGCGTCACAGCGGCGGACGCACCCGTCTCTCGCACGGACAGGGTTCATGACCGGCCCACCGCCCTCAGCCCCGGTCCGGCGCCCGTCACGGCGATCGCGCCGTCGGTGTCCGTGCGCAGCACGACAGCTCCCCCGGCTCTGAGGGCGTCGACGGTGCGGGCGGCCGGGTGCCCGTAGGGATTGTCCCGGCCCACGCTCACCAGGGCGAGTCTCGGGTGGACACTGCGCAGGAGCGCGGGGTCCTGGTGAGCGGAGCCATGATGGGCGACCTTCAGGACGTCCACCCGCGGCAGCGCCGGATACCCGCGCAACAGCCCCTGCTGGGCCGGAGGTTCGAGGTCGCCCAGGAGTAACACGGTCAGACCGCCGGTCCGGACGTACAGGGTGACGCTGGCATCATTCGGGTCCTGCGGTACGGGGCCCGCCCAGGGAATCGCCCCCGCACCGCCCGCCCGGGGCACCGCCGATGCCCCGCCCGCCCCGGCAGGCACCCCCGCACCGCCCGCCGGCCAGAGGATGCGCCAGTCCAGCGGCCCGATCCGGCGGTGTTCACCCGCGATGGCCCGCACCAGGGGGACGCCCGCCCCGGCAGCCGTTCTCCGGACGAACGCGACCTGGTCCGGTGGTTCGTCCAGGCTCGTCGTCTGGATCGCCCCCACCGATCTGCCCCGCAGCGCCCCGGGCAGGCCTCGTACGTGGTCCGCGTGGAAGTGCGTGAGGACCAGCAGCGGCACCTCGGTGATGCCCAGGTCCCGCAAGCACCGGTCGGCGAGCCGGGGATCGGGACCGGTGTCGACGACCACCGCCGCACCGTCCCCGGCGGCCAGCACCAGGGCGTCGCCCTGTCCCACGTCGCACATGGCGAACGCCCAGTGGGGCGGGGGCCATCCGGTCAGCACCCTGGTGAGCGGCACCGGGCGGAGCACCACGAGGATCAGCAGGAGCGCCACAGCCGAACAGATCCAGGGGTGGCGCACGGCACGACGGACGAACAGCACCGCCAGCACCGTCGAGGCTGCGAGCAGCAGCGCACCCTTCCCGCCACTGGGCCAGTCGGTCTGCGCTCCGGGCAGGTCCGCCCCGGTGCGGGCCACCGAGGCGATCCATGCCGTCGGCCAGTCGGCGACCCGGGCGAGGAGTTTCGCCACTGGCATGGCCACCGGTGCCAGGGCGAGCGCGGCGAAACCGAGGATCGTGGCCGGCGCCACCGCGAACTCGGCCAGCAGATTGCACGGGATCGCCACCAGGCTGACCCGGGAGGCGAGCAGCACGACAACCGGTGCGCACACCGCCTGCGCCGCGGCGGCCGCGGCCAGCGCCTCGGCGAGCCGGGGTGGGATCCGACGCCGTTGCAGGGCGTCGCTCCACCCCGGGGCGATGGTCAGCAGGGCGCCGGTGGCCAGGACGGAGAGCAGGAAGCCGTAACTGCGCGCCATCCACGGGTCGTACAAGACCAGCAGCAGCGCGGCGGCGGCCAGCGCGGGAATCAGTGATCTGCGGCGTCCTGTGGCGATGGCGAGCAGGGTGACCAGTCCGCAGGCCGCGGCCCGCAGCACACTCGGCTCGGGCCGGCAGACGATGACGAAAGCGAGTGTGAGCCCGCCGCCGAGCAACGCCGTCATCCGCAACGAAATCCCCAACCGCGCTGCCGCACCGCGGCGTTCGGCACGTGAGGCCCTGCCAGGCGGTCCGATCAGCAGGACGAGCAGGATCGCCAGGTTGGCGCCGGAGACCGCCATCAGATGGGTGAGGTCGGTCATCCGGAAGGCGTCGTGCAGTTCGGGCGTGATCCGTGAGGTGTCTCCGATCACCAGGCCCGGCAGAAGCGCCCGCGCATCGGGGTTCAGCCGCTCGGTCGCCTGCCGCAGTCCGGCGCGCAGGGCACCCGCTGTGCGCTGGGGAAGGGAAGGGGGGCCGATGATGCGGGGCGGCCCCTTGCCCTCGACCCGCATCACGGCGGCCTGGCGCTCCCCGTCGTGCAACGGTGGTGCCAGTCGGCCGCGGAGGAGCAGGTGTGTGGAAGGAAGCAACTGCTGCCAGGGAGCCATCGGTCCGCCGGGCGAAATGATCAGCAGCACGGGTGTACGCAGCCGGACCATCGCGCCGTCGGGCCCGACCAGCCGTGTGACCTCGGCGTCGATGAGGAGCGAGGCGGGCATGCTGTGGTCGCCCCGTACCCGTGGCCGGGTCTGCCGCGCGTCGGACGTCACCGTCACCTCCGCCTCGACTCTCTCGAACCGTTGGGCCGCTTCATGGACCAGGCCCTGTCGTACGTCCGCGCCGTGCAGTGCGGCCGACACGGCCCCGGCCGCCGCACAGAGCAGCGCGGTTGCGGCGGTGGTGGTGTGCGGCCGCCACCGGTTCCCGCTCACCGCGCATCCGCCCTCGGCCGCTCCCGGGCCGGCCCGGGCCCACGGCCTGCGCAGCGCAGGGGACGCCGATACACCCGAGACCGCCAGGAGCACCATCGCTGCGCCGACGCACAGCACCACACTCACCGTCGTCCACCGTCCCGGCATGCTCGGTGTCGACGCCGCTGCGGCCCAGGCCGCCATGGCCGGTGGGACCAGCCGGAGGTCGGCCGGACCCTCCTGCCGTGGGTCAATGGCGCCCGGCCGTCGGCCCGATGGCGTCGGAGCGTCCCGGCGATTCATGGGCCCACCAGCGGCTGGAGATCGGCGAACCGGCGGTCACCGATCCCATTGACCTCACGGAGTTCGTCGACGGAACGGAAACCGCCGTGCTGGGTGCGGTAGTCGATGATGTGTCGGGCCAGAACCGGGCCGACACCGGGAAGGGTGTCGAGTTGTTCGACGGTCGCCCGGTTGAGACTGACCGGTCCGGTCGTGGGATCGCCGCTGCCGCCGGCGTTTCCTCCCGTACCGCCGACATCAGGAGGGCCGGGTGGAGCGCCCACCACGATCTGCTCCCCGTCCATGAGCACCCGCGCCCGGTTGAGTCCGGTGAGGTCGACTCCGCGCCGGGCGCCGCCTGCGGCACGCAACGCGTCGGCGACCCTTGCGCCCGAGGGGAGTTGATGGATGCCTGGCCTTCGCACCTTTCCGCTCACGTCGACGACGATGTGCCCACCGGGCCCCGTCGCGGGCGGCGGCCCCGGTGACGGCTCCGGCACTGCGGCACCATCCGGCACCGGGACCGGTGTCCGGGCGTGCGCGGCCTCGTCGACCGGGTCGGAAACATGTACCGGATGAGGGCGCGCGGACAGAAAATGCGCTGCCGCGAAGGCCGCGGCGGCGATCAGGACAACGGCCAGTGCGGCAAGGGTCTTCAGCTCCAGACCACAGCGGAGCTGAAGCCACAGCGGAATCCGTTCCCGCAGCGCCGGCACGAGCCTCTCCCACCGCCCCGGTGGCCCGAAACCGGCCACCGGAACCGAACCCGGAGCCGCGGCCGGGGGCTGGGTCGGGGGTAGAGCCGGGGAAGAGGAGGAAGTGGAGGAGGAGACCGGGTCGGTGATCCGAGTCCGGCCCCGGTCCTGGGGCCGGGTCGAAGACGGTGCCGGAGCTGCGGACCCGGCCGCACCCGCGCCCACACCCACACCCACACCCACACCCACACCCACACCCACAGTCTTCGCAGCCGTCGCGGCATGTGACGTCGAAGGCGGGAACGGAACCGAGCCCGAAGTCCCGGGCACCCGCGACGCGGGGCGCTCGGCCTGTTCGCAGAGCGCACCGCACATGAGGGCATCCGCCCGACGGCGCGATGCCGCCGCCACAATGCCCGCACGCCCGCGCGACGACCGTCTCCGCCCCGGTCCGAGGCCGGTACCGCTACGGGTACGGCCGTCCGAGGCGCGAGGCCGTCCGGGGCCGCTGCCGCTGGTTGCACGATGTGATCGGGGAGCCATGCCTCACGACGGTAGGGACATCCGCCCGAACCCGCTGAGCAGGCCGAATTCCGGTGGACAACCGGGCAGTTGTGGATATCCCGATCACCCCCAGGGGTGATGGTGCATGAGAACGGACCACCCGAGCGCGCCGAACGGGACCCGCGCATGGCCCGGTCGACGGAATCCGCGGTTCGGAGCCCGAGAAGCACGTTCCAGGACCCACGTTCCAGGATCCCGGGGACGAGTCGGCGAACCGGCTTCAGCGCGGCGAGACCACTGCCCCCAACAGACCTGGTCCGGTGTGTGCACCGATCACCGCACCCACCTCACTGACATGCAGATCCACCAGCCCCGGGACCCGCTCACGGAGCCGCTCGGCGAGTCGCTCGGCCCGCTCGGGTGCCGCCAGGTGATGCACCGCGATGTCCACCCGGCCCTGACCCGACCGTTCCACGACGATCTCCTCCAGACGCGCGATGGCCTTCGAGGCGGTCCGCACCTTCTCCAGCGGTTCGATCCGCCCACCGTCCAGCTGGAGCAGCGGCTTCACGGCGAGTGCCGAGCCCAGCAGAGCCTGCGCGGCACCGATGCGCCCGCCGCGGCGCAGATAGTCCAGTGTGTCGACGTAGAAGTACGCACAGGTGCCGGCCGCCCGCTTCTGCGCGGCTGCCACGGCTTCGTCCAGGCTCCCGTTCGTCTCCACCGTCTCCGCCGCAGCCAGGGCGCAGAATCCGAGCGCCATGGCGATCATGCTGGTGTCCACCACCCGCACCGGAACCGGTGCGCTCTTCGCCGCGAGCAGAGCCGCGTCGTACGTGCCCGAGATCTCGGCCGAAAGGTGTAGGGAGACAATGCCGGTGGCTCCCGCCGCGGCCGCCGCCCGGTACGCGGCGGCGAAGACTTCCGGGCTGGGCCGGGAGGTCGTCACGGGGCGACGCTTCTGGAGTGCCGCCGCCAGCGAGCGGGCAGAGATCTCGGTACCGTCCTCCAGAGCCTGATCGCCGAGGACGACGGTCAGAGGCACCGTGATGATGCCGTGCCGCTCGATCGCCTCGGGTGGCAGGTAGGCCGTGGAATCGGTGACGATCGCGACATGGCGGGACATGAGCGGGAGGTTACCTCGCGAGTCCGCAGTCCGGCATTCCGACCCCGACCGAACGATCGCTCCTGGTCACTTCGGACCGCATCCTGTCACCGCTGGTCATCGGACGTCTCAGTTGGTCGTCTCGGGCCGAGCCACCTTCTGCCAGGGATATTCGGTCTGCCCTCGCGCGTCCCGGGCCGTGATCACCGGCGCCGTGTCGTCGGCTGCACCACGTCCCGTTCCCGGCCCTTGCCGGTCGCTCGATGGCCGCCCCTGCCACTGTTCCTGGCCCCGCACCGGCTCCTGCGGCTCCTGTGTCCAGTGTCGCAGCGCCTCGGCCTCCACATCGATCTGCGCGTTCAGCGTGTCCAGATCGTCGTCGGTGAACCGCCGCGCCCGGTCCCGCGCGGCCCACCTCAGCGCGTCCGCAGATTGTGTGATCCGCTCCGTGCGCTGCTTCAGGCCCGGCAGCAGCGAGGCGACCGTCGCTCTGTCGGGCTCGCGTTCCAGCCTCTTCAGCTCGTCGTCCAGCTGATGCCCGTGCACACTCAGCCGCCGGAACAGGCCCAACGACTCCGAGAGCGAGGCATCCTCGACAGCTCCCGCCAGCAGGGCCTCCTGCGTCGCCCGCATGGACGTGCGCAGTGCGAGCCGCAGCTGCGCCAGCTCTCCGACCACGCCCGGCTGGCCGTAGCTCTTCGCCCGTAGCGCGGTGTCCTCGACGGCGCGGCGAGCCTGGGTGATCGTGCGGTCCACACCCCGTTTCGCCGCTCCTACGACCTTGACGGTCGCGTACACGCCCAGGGCGACGAAGGCGAAAAAGAGCAACCCCAGAATCAGGATCACGGCTTCCATGAGTGCCCCTCGGATGTCGTCTCTGCTGCCGGGTGCCGGCCCCTCCACCGTAGACGGAACGGGCAGGCAGAGGGGTACTTTCGAAACCCCCAGCCTGCCCTTAGGGGAATGCCCCCACATCGCCGTACGGCAACCGGGTGGTGCGCGCCGGCCGTCACATGTGGACGGCCGGCGCTCTCACGCGGGAACGACGAGCGGCATCACGCCGGAACGATGTTGACCAGCTTCGGAGCCCGCACGATCACCTTGCGGATCCCCGCACCGTTCAGCGCCGCAACCACCGCCGGGTCGGCCAGGGCCAGCGCTTCCAGCTCCTCGTCCGCGATCGACGGGGAGATCTCCAGACGCGCCTTGACCTTGCCCTTGACCTGCACGACGCAGGTCACGGTCTCGTCCACGACGTATGCCGGGTCGGCGACCGGGAAGTCCTGGTGCACAACCGACTCGGTGTGGCCCATGCGACGCCACAGCTCCTCGGCGATGTGCGGCGCCAGCGGAGCCACCAGCAGCACCAGCGCCTCGGCGACGCTCCGGGACAGCGGGCCGCCCGCCTTGGTCAGGTGGTTGTTCAGCTCGGTGACCTTGGCGATGGCGGTGTTGAAGCGCATCCCCGCCATGTCGTGGCCGACCCCGTCGATCGCCTTGTGCAGGGCCCGCAGCGTCTCCTCGTCCGGCTCCGTGTCGACGACGGTGACCTCGCCGGTCTCCTCGTCGACGATGTTGCGCCACAGCCGCTGCAGCAGCCGGTACTGGCCGACGACGGCCCGCGTGTCCCACGGCCGCGACACGTCCAGGGGGCCCATGGCCATCTCGTACAGGCGCAGCGTGTCCGCGCCGTACTCGGCGCAGATCTCGTCCGGCGTGACGGCGTTCTTCAGGGACTTGCCCATCTTGCCCAGGACTCGGCTGACCTTCTCGCCCTGGTAGTAGAACGCTCCGTCCCGCTCCTCGACCTCGGCCGCCGGGACCGCGATGCCGCGGCTGTCCCGGTAGACGAACGCCTGGATCATGCCCTGGTTGTACAGCTTGTGGAACGGCTCGGCGGACGAGATGTGCCCCAGGTCGTGCAGCACCTTGGACCAGAAGCGGGCGTACAGCAGGTGCAGTACGGCGTGCTCGGCACCGCCGACGTACAGGTCGACGCCGCCGGTCGGCTGCCCGTCGCGCGGCCCCATCCAGTACTGCTCGATCTCCGGGTCGACCAGCTGCCGGTCGTTGTTCGGGTCCAGGTAGCGCAGCTCGTACCAGCAGGATCCTGCCCAGTTGGGCATGGTGTTGGTCTCGCGACGGTACTGCTTCGGACCGTTGCCGTCGCCCAGGTCCAGGGTCACGTTGACCCAGTCGGCGTTCCGGGACAGCGGGGTCTCGGGCTGGGTGTCGGCGTCATCGGGGTCGAAGGTCCGCGGCGAGTAGTCCTCGACCTCGGGCAGTTCCAGGGGCAGCATCGACTCGGGCAGCGGGTGGGCGATGCCGTCCTCGTCGTAGACGATCGGGAAGGGCTCGCCCCAGTAGCGCTGGCGGCTGAACAGCCAGTCGCGCAGCCGGTAATTGACGGTGCCTTCGCCGACGCCGTGCTCCCGCAGCCACTCGGTGATCTTCGCCTTGGCGTCGACGACGCCGAGACCGTTCAGCGAGATCTCGTCGTTGGCCGAGTTGACCAGCTTCGCCTCGTACGAGGCGAAGGCGTCGTCCCACGTGGCGGGGTCGGTGCCGCGGTCGTCCGACGGCTCGACGACACAGCGCATCGGCAGCTCGAAGGCGCGCGCGAAGGCGAAGTCGCGCGTGTCGTGCGCCGGTACGGCCATGATCGCGCCGGTGCCATACCCCATCAGGACGTAGTCGGCGATGAAGACGGGCACCTTCTCGCCGCTGACCGGGTTGGTCGCGTACGCACCGGTGAAGACACCGGTCTTGTCCTTGGCCTCGGCCTGCCGCTCCACGTCGGACTTGGCGGCGGCCAGCTTGCGGTACGCGGTGACGGCCTCGGCCGGGGACGCGTACCCGCCGGTCCACACCGGGTGCGTGCCCTCGGGCCAGGCGGCCGGAATGATCCGCTCGACCAGCTCGTGCTCGGGCGCCAGCACCATGTAGGTGGCGCCGAACAGGGTGTCCTGGCGGGTGGTGAAGACGGTGATGGCGCCCGCACCGTCGACCGGGAAGTCGACGCGCGCGCCCTCGGAACGCCCGATCCAGTTGCGCTGCTGCAGCTTGATGGCCTCGGGCCAGTCCAGCCCGTCCAGGTCGTTCAGCAGCCGGTCGGCGTAGGCGGTGATGCGCATGTTCCACTGGCGCAGCTTGGCCTTGAAGACGGGGAAGTTTCCGCGCTCGGAGCGGCCGTCGGCCGTCACCTCTTCGTTGGCCAGTACGGTGCCCAGGCCCGGCGCCCAGTTGACCGGCGCGTCGGAGGCGTACGCCAGGCGGTACTCGCCCAGGACGTCCGCGCGCTCGACGGCGCTCAGCTCGTTCCAGTCACGGCCGTCCGGGGTGGCACGCGAGCCGCTCTCGAACTGTGCGACCAGGTCGGCGATCGGGCGGGCCCGGTCGGCCTCGGTGTCGTACCAGGAGTTGAAGATCTGCAGGAAGATCCACTGGGTCCACTTGTAGTACTCCGACTCGATCGTGGCGAACGAGCGGCGCTTGTCGTGGCCCAGGCCCAGCCGGCGCAGCTGGGCGGTCATGTTCGCGATGTTGGCCTCGGTGGAGACCCGCGGGTGCGTGCCGGTCTGCACGGCGTACTGCTCCGCGGGCAGGCCGAAGGCGTCGAAGCCCAGGGTGTGCAGCACGTTGTGCCCGGTCATCCGCTGGTGCCGCGCGAAGACGTCGGTGGCGATGTAGCCCAGCGGGTGGCCGACGTGCAGACCCGCACCCGAGGGGTACGGGAACATGTCCATGATGAACTTCTTCGGCTTGGCCGCCTGCTCCGGATCGCCCGCCAGGTCACCGGTCGGGTTCGGCGCCTGGTAGGTGCCGGCTGCGTCCCAGAAGTCCTGCCAGCGTGCCTCGATGTCGGCGGCCATCGCCGCCGTATAGCGGTGCGGCGCAGCCGCCTCGGCTGCGGAATTCGTCTCGCTCATGATCCTCAAGCTCCATCGATCGTCATCTGCCGGCACCCGTGTCCATCGACACGCGTCTGCGGAAACGAAAAATCCCCTCGCACAGGAGGGGACGCCGCGCCGATTCCGACCAGGCATTCTCACCGGTCGGGACTGATCAGCGCGGCTCGCTAAGCAGAAGGCGTACGGCACGCATGGCGCCAGGGTACCGCACAGGCCCGGAGCCGGGCCGGGCGCGGCCGGTCCGTGGACGGGCGGCGGGAGCAAACGCGCGGCGGAACGCGCAGGGAGCAGCGGCTGCTCCGGGGACCGCGCTGCGCCGGGACAGCCGGTCGATTCCCGCACCGTCCGATGGGGCACCCGACATGCTCTTCACGGCGCCCACCGTCCCCCGTTGCCCCACGGACCGAAGGCTGCTGGAGCCGGCCGTACGCGGCCTGGACATACGAGAAGCGGGCCATCCGATAAGGATGACCCGCTTCTCGTTCTTTCTCTGTGGAGCTAAGGAGAATTGAACTCCTGACCTCCTGCATGCCATGCAGGCGCTCTACCAACTGAGCTATAGCCCCTTGCCGTGCGCCGCCCGGTTTCCCCTGGCGACATCGAGAACATTACCGGTGACTCCGCCGCTCCACCAAATCGATTCCCACCTGCGTCCGTTTCGCCGTTTTTGCGGCATCTCTTCCGAACGGCGGCGAGGGGGTCACGCGGTGGCGAAGGAGTAGAAACGCTTGAGCGTGCAGTGCTCCTCCAGCAGCCGCCCGTAGATCGGCTCCCCCTCCAGCTCCCGGTAGGTCTCGATCGGGTCGCCCTTTATGATCAGCGCCCGCGCGCACTCCTCGCACCAGTACTGGTACCCGGGATTGATCGGCTCCATGTCCCTGACGATGGGCGTACCGCTGCCGCACCAGTCGCACTTACGCCTGTGTGCACCCATGCGTCAGCTCCGGCTCAGGCCGCGGGCGATGCACGCGCAGAAGGCCCCGCCGTACCCGCCGAGCGCAGGGACCGCACGGGACGGATCACCGTCGGGACGAGCGGCGCGGGCGCCGTGACTGGGGACAAGCAGCAGGTCCGGGACCTCGTGGCGGCTCGCAGGCATCGCGCTCCCTCCCGTTCGGTCCGTCGCCCCCTCCGGCGGTCCGATTCTGCCATGACCCCGCAAGGGGGTCAGCCCGCCGCACGACCGGCCGGTCAGCGGCGTCGTACGAGCCCCGCCGCGGCGCCCGCGATCGCAGCCACCGACAGCGCGAGAGCGCACGCCCAGAGAGCCTGAGGGGACCCCTGTGCCCCTTGCGCATCAAGGCGGTTGAGACGGAGCCTGCCGAAACGACCGCACCGGGGGTGAGGACCATGCCGCAGGCGCCGAGCGCCCCGCCCCCTCAGCTCCCCGGCGATGTGACGCTGCATGAGGCCGAGCACCTCCGGAATCACCACCGCACCTGTCCCCTGGGTCGGCCGGAAGGCGATCAGTTGCCCGGTTCCGACGGCCAGTCCGCAGGCCGGCGAGCCAGCAGCGAAGAAGGCGAGCCCCAGCCAGACGCGCCCCGCCACATCCGATCAGGCCGCCGAGCCGGGCACCGACGACAGCAACAAGGCGTATGTGAGGGTGCAGCCGGCCACCATGAGCTGCAACCCGGCGCCGGATGCGCCGAGTTCGCTCCGGATCGTGGAGGCGGCGACACCGGGCGGCGACCGCCGAGATACGGATGACCTCGGTGTCGCTGTCCGTCAACGGGCTGCCGGAGTGCCGGATCGTGGCCTACACCCCGGCCGACGAGGAGAGCGCGGAGCAGACGGCGGCGCTGCGGCGACGCCGGGAAGCGTGACCGGACGCTCCGTCGGGGAGCCGTCGGCACCTGGGAGTCGAGGGCCCGGCCATCGCCGGAACGCGAAGATCCCGCCCCTGACGGGACGGGATCTTGACTGTGGAGCTAAGGAGAATTGAACTCCTGACCTCCTGCATGCCATGCAGGCGCTCTACCAACTGAGCTATAGCCCCGCTGTTCGCTGTGTTTCTCTGCGTTTCCGCCCTGCGAACAAGAAGAACTCTAGCCTGTGACCAGCCAGAAAGTGAAATCCGGCCGATGCCCGCCCCCGAGCACCGCGCGAACCCGCCGCACGGGCGGGCACCGGCGCTCCCGGCCCCGGTGCTCCGGTCCTCCAGGGCGTCCTAGGTGTCGTCGCCGAGCACCGGCTCCGGCAGCGTGCCGGCATTGTGCTCCAGCAGGCGCCAGCCCCGCTCGCCCTCGCCCAGCACCGACCAGCAGCAGTTGGAGAGCCCGCCGAGGCTCTCCCAGTGATGCGACTCCAGGCCCAGCAGCCGACCGATGGTCGTACGGATGGTGCCTCCGTGACTGACCACGACGAGCGTGCCGTCGTCGGGCAGCTTCTCGGCATGTTCGAGCACGACCGGGGCGGACCGGTCGGCGACCTCGGTCTCCAGCTCACCGCCACCGCGACGCACGGGCTCGCCGCGCTTCCATGCGGCGTACTGCTCGCCGTACTGCCCGATGATCTCCTCATGGGTGAGGCCCTGCCAGGCGCCCGCGTACGTCTCCCGCAGGCCCGCGTCGAGCGCCACTTCCAGGCCGGTGATCGCGGCGAGCTCGGACGCCGTGTCCGCCGCCCGCCGCAGATCGGAGGCGACGATCGCGTGCGGCCTCAGCGAGGCGAGCAGCCGGGCCGCCCGCTGGGCCTGCCCGACTCCGGCCTCGGTGAGCGCGATGTCCGTGGATCCCTGGAAACGGCGCTCCAGATTCCACTGCGTCTGGCCGTGCCGCCAGAGAACGATCTTGCGGCCCCTGCCGCGTCTGCTGCCGTTCAGCTCTGCTCACCTTCCGTACCGGCGGTGAGCTGGGCGTGCTCAGCGGCCTTGCCGCGCGTCTTGACGGCATCCTCGGGGAGCGGGATCTCGGGGCAGTCCTTCCACAGGCGCTCCAGCGCGTAGAAGACCCGCTCCTCGCTGTGCTGGACGTGGATGACGATGTCGACGTAGTCGAGGAGGATCCAGCGCGCGTCGCGGTCGCCCTCGCGGCGCACCGGCTTGGCGTCGAGCTCCTTCCGGAGCCGCTCCTCGATCTCGTCGACGATCGACTTGACCTGGCGGTCGTTGGGGGCCGAAGCCAGCAGGAAGGCGTCTGTGATCGACAGCACGTCGCTGACGTCGTACGCGATGATGTCGTGTGCGAGCCGGTCGGCGGCCGCCTGGGCGGCGGCGTTGATGAGTTCGATGGAGCGGTCCGTGGCGGTCACAAGCAGGCTTTCGTCGGCGGTCAGGTCAACCTCTAGGGTCTCACGGACCGCCGACAGCCCACGCAAGCGAACGTCTCCGGACCGGATCGGCATCATCCGGGCGGCGTGGTCCCGGTCATCTGATCTCGTAGTCCTGACCGATCACGACGGACACATCCGCGTTCGCGGCGGGCTTGCCCTGCTTGAGTGCGCTCGTCGGCAGGCCCAGGGTCTTGGCGACCTGCGTGGCCTTCTCCTTGTCCGTCGCACTCTTGTAGACGACCTCGGACAGAGCCACGGTCCCGGTCGTTCCCCCACTGACGAAGGCGTAGCCGCCGTTGACCAGGTCGATCCGGGCGGCCTCCGTGCCGTCCTTGTCGCCAGTGGCGTTCTTGACCGCGACCCGGACCGCCGCGTCGGCGTCCGGGGCCTTCACCGTGCCGCCCAGGATGTCCTTGACGACGCTCTCGGTGGCCGCGTCGGTGAGGGTGCCGTCGGCCTGCACGGGAAGCAGTGCCGTCTTGTAGTCGCCGACCTTCGCGTGTTGGGCCAGCTTGGCCAGCGAGGCGCCGAGGTCCTTCTCGGGGAGCGACGGATCGAGGATCTGGGCCAGCGTCTGCACGGTGACCGTGGCGGCCTTGGGATCGTCCGAGATCTTCCGCAGAACTCCCCGCATGACCGCCCCGAACCGCATGAGCTGCTTCGCCTCGGCCTCGCCGGATGCCCGGTAGGTGGCGTACGCGACGGCCATCCGGCCGCTCAGGGTCTGCGCCTCGCCCTTCTTCACCAGGGGGGAGGCGCCCTTCTTCGTGTCGGGTACCTCGGTGTCGGTGTCGACCTCGATGTTGCCGACCAGGTCGACGAGGGTCTCCAGGTAGGGGGTGTCGAGCCGCCAGGTGCCGCTGATCCTGGTGCCGAGCAACGAGTCGATGGACTCGCGGGTGCCCGTGGTGCCGTCGTCCTCGACGGACTTGCCGAGGGTGGTCGTGACGCCCTCGTCGTCGGAGACCGCGAGCGAGTTGGGGAGCAGGACCGTGGTCCCCTGTCCGGTCGTGACGTTGTCGACGAGCAGCGCCGTGGAGGTCCCGCCCTTCTTGGTGTTGTGCAGATGGACCACGATGACGTCCCGCTGCTGAGGGCCCGTCGATGCGGTGTTGTCCGTCTCCGAACCGGAGAGGCCAGGGATCTTTCCGGCGGCCCAGAGGTAGCCGACACCGCCGACCACGACCAGCACCACCGCGACTATCAGCGCGACCATGCGGTTGCGGCCGCGGCGCCGTGCCTCCTCGCGCCGCTCACTGCGGCTCTCGGTGAACTTCAGCCAGTCGATGACGTCTTCGGAGTCCTCGTCGGGCTCCTCGATGAAGGAGAACTGCTCGGTGCCCTGTTCACGGTCCGCCCGGCGCTGCCCGAGGACGGCCGGTTCCGTCTCGGCCACGGAATCGGGCTGGGGACGGACCGGAGCGGGTGGGGGCGGTGACGGCTGCGCGGTGGCCTGCTGCGGAATGCTCCACTGCTGAGTGGTGTCGACCGCGGTGGGCTGCCGGCCGGTGTCGTAGCCATAGGCGTCGTACCCGCCGTATGCCTGCTGCTGCGGCGGCGGCTGTTGCTGCTGCTGTGAGGTGTACGGGTCGTACGGCTGCGGCGGCGGGGACTGCGGCTGCTGGGCGTACGGGTCATATCCATAGCCCTGATCCGCCTGGTGGGGCTGCTGGGGCTGCTGGGGCTGCTGGGGCTGCTGGGGCTGCTCAGGCGCATACGGGTCGTACGCCTGCTGTCCGGCCTGCTGATACACCGGCTGCCCGTATGCGTCGTAGCCGATGATCTGCGGCTGCTGGTAGTACGGGTCGTACGGGTTCTGTCGATCGTTCACCGGTGCCCCTCTGCATGGCTCATTCGCCGCGGTACAGCTGGCGCTTGTCGATGTAGCGGACCACACCGTCCGGCACCAAATACCAGACCGGCTCGCCCTTCGCGACCCTCTCGCGGCAGTCCGTGGAAGAGATCGCCAGTGCGGGCACCTCCACGAGGGAGACGCCGCCCTCCGGCAGCCCGGCATCCGTGAGCAGGTGTCCCGGCCGCGTCACTCCGATGAAGTGGGCGAGCGAGAACAGTTCGTCGGCGTCCCGCCAGGTGAGGATCTGGGAGAGCGCGTCGGCACCGGTGATGAAGAAGAGGTCCGCGTCGCCATGGATCGCGCGCAGGTCCCGCAGTGTATCGATGGTGTACGTCGGTCCGCTGCGGTCCACGTCGCTCCGGCTGACCGAGAACTGCGGGTTGGAGGCTGTCGCGATGACCGTCATCAGATAGCGGTCCTCGGCCGGGGAGACATGCTTGTGGCTCTTCTGCCACGGTTGCCCGGTCGGGACGAAGATCACCTCGTCGAGGTGGAACTGGGCGGCCACTTCGCTGGCCGCCACCAGGTGTCCATGATGAATCGGGTCAAACGTCCCGCCCATCACGCCGATTCGGCGCTTTTCACGGCCGGTAGGCACTTCCTGCTCTCCCATGCGTGCAGAGCCTACTGGCACAGCTGTACGCCTTCGCCTCAGCGGTCGCGGTTGAAGCGCGTGGTGATCCACAGCAGGAGCACCAGCACGACGAACGCACCGCCTCCGGTGAGAAGCGGACTGAGGCTTTCGTGGTTGCCACCGTGCTCGCCACCCTCGGCGGCAAGAGTGACCAGCTGGTTCGCAGTGCTCGTGAGGCTCATCTTCGGCAGGACCTATCGATCGGGAGTCGGAAGGTAGACGTCGCGCACATCGTATGCGGGCGCCCCTGGCACGCTCACGCCGACTCAGTCGTTGTTGTCGTCGTCGCGGTATCCACGGAGCAGGAACCAGCCCAGCAGGAAGGCTCCGACGATCGAGACGAGCAGCACGATACGGAGCGTGTTGCCCGGTCCCTGGTCCTCGGATGCGGCGGCGAGCAGGGCAACGGTGTGCGGCATGTCGGGCGTCTCCTCAGTTGTCCACAGCCCCCCGCACACGGTAGCCCCAGCACCTAGGCTGGGATCTGTCAGGGGGCGAGCGACGTCTCGTACGAACAGGGGGCCCATCTTCATGACCGAACGCAGCCACGAGAACCACGAGAGCGTGCCGAGCAGGCAGCGCAGGCGTTTCGCCGGAATCTCGTCCCGGGCCTATGAACACCCGGCAGACCGCTCGGCCCTGGTGGCCCTGCGCAAGCTGAGCGGTTTTGACACCGTCTTCAGGACACTGAGCGGTCTGCTGCCCGAGCGCAGCCTGAGACTGCTCTTCCTCTCCGACTCCGTCCGGGTGAGCGACGCCCAGTTCGCCCATCTCAACGACATGCTGCGCGACGCCTGTTACATCCTGGACCTGCAGAAGGTCCCGCCGATGTACGTCAACCAGGACCCACAGCCCAATGCCATGTGCATCGGTCTCGACGAGCCGATCATCGTGGTGACGACCGGACTGGTGGAACTGCTCGACGAGGAGGAGATGCGGGCCGTCGTCGGCCACGAGGTGGGACACGCCCTCTCCGGTCATGCGGTGTACCGCACGATTCTGCTGTTCCTCACCAGCATCGCGCTGAAAGTCGCCTGGATCCCGCTGGGCAACGTCGCGATCATGGCGATCGTGACGGCACTGCGCGAGTGGTTCCGCAAGTCGGAGCTGTCGGCCGACCGGGCCGGGCTGCTGGTCGGCCAGGATCTGCGGGCGTCGATGCGCGGTCTGATGAAGATCGCGGGCGGCAATCATCTGCACGAGATGAACGTGGACGCCTTCCTCGCCCAGGCCGACGAGTACGAGAAGGGCGGCGATCTCCGCGACTCGGTGCTCAAGATCCTCAATCTGCTGCCCCGGTCGCATCCCTTCACCACCGTGCGTGCGGCCGAGTTGAAGAAGTGGTCCGAGACCCGCGACTACCAGCGCATCATGGACGGTCACTATCCGCGACGCGACGAGGACAAGGACACCTCGGTGACGGACTCCTTCCGGGAGTCCGCGGCGCACTACGCGGACTCGGTGCGCTCCAGCAAGGATCCGCTGATGAAGCTGGTCGGCGACATAGCGGGCGGCGCCGGGGACCTGGGTGGCAAGCTCCGGGACAAGTTCACCGGTCAGGGCGGGGCCGGCTCGGCCCGCAAGGGCGGTGCTACGGACGGCTCGACGGACTCTGCGAGGCCCCAGGAGCCCCGGAACCCCGAGGGGCCGAGAGCTGAGGGGAGCTGACCGCCAGCATTCCGCAGAGCGCCGCCGCGGGCCGGTCCGTCGCGTACGGATCGGTGGCGGCGGGGCCGCGGGAGACGGGGCGCTCCCCCGCGAGCAGGGGCTGCAGCGCACCGCTGGAGTCCCCCGGACACGACTGCGGCCCGGCCAGTACGTAACTGGTGCTCAGCTCCAGCCGGTGCAGCCGCAGGTCGTCCTGGTCGAAGCGGAAGTGCAGCTCGCGCCGCACGGTGAAGAGCGAGGCCCCGTCTGCCCGTTGAGGCCCCGCGGCGGCCGGTCGGAGGGTGTAGGTGAAGGTGTGGTCCGATGCCACCTCAAGCGTGTCGGACCCCACTTCCGCGTAGCTCAGGGTGCCCCGGACACGGATGTCCGCAGCGGCCAGGGCCACCTTCGCCGGGTCGAACCGCACCAGCCAGCCGGTCGCGGCATGCTGACCGTCGTTGTCCGGCCGGCTCATGCTGCGCTCGAACTGGGCCATCTGGTCCGGGTCGAGCAGCATCTCGACCGGGCGCACCGCGTTCTTGGTGAGGACAGCCGGGTCGAGCGAGGACGCCACGAGGTAGTCCTTGACCGTGCTCAGGGCCGTCGCCACCTGAGTGTCGGAGAAGTTGCCCGTCCCTCGGATCGCGGGGAAGTTGATGCCTGCCACACCTGTCGGGGACTGTGCGGCAGGGCTCTTCGCGAGCAGGTCGGCAGGGGTTCCGCCGGGCACGGCTCCCTGGGGAACCAGGGGCACGACGGTCGAGCTCAGAGGTTCGACCGTTCTGCCGAGGGGTGCCTGGTAGGGATGGCGGAAGCCCACGTACACGGCCATGGAGAAGGCCAGGGCGGTCAGCAGCACCAGCGCGATGGCGGCCTTGGAGCCAGTGCGCAGGCCCCGGGCCGGGAGGCTGCGCACGGCCCGGGCGTGATCCCCCATGCGCTCCTGGGCGGAGAATTCCTTCAGCCGTGCCGCACGCACGAACGACTCGTCGAAGACGAGTGACCGGTACTCGTCGTCACCGCCGCCCGGTGGGTTCTCCTGCGGGCCTTCCGGTGGTTCTCCGCGGTCTGCCATGACTTCTCCCGACTCCACGTCGCCGACCGGGGCCGGAACGCTTCGCTCTGCTCCGGCCGGACGGCCTCGGACGGGGCCTGTACGTCATGAGTTCGTATGACGCCGAATGACTGCGCATGTGCGGACGGGTGAGAAGCCCCCTCGTGGCGAGGGGTCACACCTTCAGGGTAGGTCGATTACGACCGGGGTAAACGCCGAGCCGCGAGAGAACCGCCCCGAACCAGACCCCCGGCCGACGCCCCGGGACAGACAAGGAAGCCGGCCGGCCGGTCGGGGGCAGGGCCCCACGGGGCCCGGCCCTGCGGGAGCGGCACCGTCAGCCCGAACGCGGGGCTGCCGGGACGGTGGGCCGGAGGTAGCTGACCGGGGCCGACGGGACGGCGCTCGGGACAGGGCGAGGGGCGCGGTCCACGCCGGTGGAGGCGGGCGGCGGCGTGGGTTCCTGGCGGTTGCCCGAGGTGTTGCGGTAGACGGCACCGAAGGCCAGCGCGATCATCCCGATGCCCATCAGTACGGCGAGCAGCCAGGCCACCGGCCGGTGCCAGCGCGCCGTACCGCGGTAGGGGCGCAGGGCACCGCCGTGGCGCCCGTAGGGGCCGTCGCCGTACGCGTCCTCGTCATCGAGGTCCGACAGGTCGTCGTAGGCGCTCTCGCGGCCGTATGCGCCGCCCGGCCCGTAGCCCTCGTCGTGGGGGTCGTCGTCCGACGGGCCGCCGCCCGCCCTCGCCCGGGACGCCTCGGCCTCGGCGCGTGCCTGCGCAGCCGCGAGGAGCCGCTCCACAGCGGTCGGTTCATGAATCTCCGCGGCCCGCACGAAGTCCTCGTCGAACACCACGGAGGCGAAGTCCTCGTCCGCGCCCCCGCGGTCGTCGTCGGGCTCCCAGCCGTCCTGGAACGGCCTGCCCCCCACGTCGTCCGGCACGCTTCCAGACTAGCCCCGCAGGGTCGTTCTGGGCAGGGAGCCCGCAACATTCACGGCAACCGAGCGGTCACCGTACGTGTCCGTCGCCGGTGACGATGTACTTCGTCGAGGTCAGCTCCGGCAGGCCCATCGGCCCTCTGGCGTGCAGCTTCTGCGTGGAGATGCCGATCTCGGCGCCGAAACCGAACTGGCCCCCGTCGGTGAAGCGCGTCGACGCGTTCACGGCCACCGTCGTGGAGTCCACCAATTGGGTGAAGCGGCGGGCCGCGGCCTGGGAGGTGGTCACGATGGCCTCGGTGTGACCGGAGGACCAGAGCCTGATGTGGGCGACGGCCGCGTCCAGCGACTCCACGACGGCGGCGGCGATGTCGTACGAGAGGTACTCGGTCTCCCAGTCCTCCGGTGTCGCCGGCACCACGGTGGCCTTGGATCCCTCGGCGTACCGGAGCACCTGCTCGTCGCCGTGCACGGTCACCCCGGCATCGGCCAGAGCGTCCAGCGCGCGCGGCAGGAACTGTGCGGCGACGTCCTTGTGGACGAGCAGCGTCTCGGCGGCGTTGCAGACGCTCGGCCGCTGCGCCTTGGAGTTGACCAGGATGGCGACGGCCGTGTCGATGTCGGTCTGCGCGTCCACGTACACATGGCAGTTGCCAGTGCCGGTCTCGATCACCGGCACGGTGGATTCCTCGACCACGGTGCGGATCAGCGAGGCGCCGCCGCGCGGGATGAGGACGTCGACGAGCCCGCGGGCCCGCATCAGTTCCCGCACCGAGTCGCGGCTCTCGCCGGGCACCAGTTGCACCGCGTCGGCGGGGAGGCCGGAGCCGCCCACGGCGTCGCGCACCACCCGCACCAGGGCGGTATTGGACGCGTAGGCGGAGGACGAGCCGCGCAGCAGGACGGCGTTGCCCGACTTCAGGCAGAGGGCCGCGGCGTCGACCGTCACATTGGGCCGGGCCTCGTAGATGATCCCGACCACGCCGAGCGGCACCCGCACCTGACGCAGGTCGATACCGTTGGGCAGGGTCGAGCCGCGAACGACCTCGCCGACCGGGTCGGGCAGCGCCGCGACGTCCCGTACATCGGCCGCGATGGCACGGACCCGCTCCGGGGTGAGGGTGAGCCGGTCGACGATCGACTCACTGGTGCCGGCCTCGCGGGCCCGGGCGACGTCCTCGGCGTTGGCCTCGACGATCTCGCTCGTCCGCACCTCCAGGGCGTCCGCGATGGCCAGCAGCGCGTCGTCCTTCGCCGCTCGCGGCAGCGGTGCGATGTCGGCGGCGGCGGCGCGTGCCCGGTAGGCGGCCTGCGCGACCGGGGACATGTTGTCGTACGGCGAGAGCGTGGTCATGCCCGCAGAGTAGTGCGCACACTGCGGGCATCCAGCACGTATCCCGTGATGCGAGACGACCGTCCCGACACCGCCGCACTCAGACCGTCCCGACACCGCCGCACTCAGTACGGGTGCACGCCGACCGGCGCGGCCGGAGGCGGCCCGTATCCCTCGGCGACGCGCTGGTGATACGTCTCGCGGTCGATGACTTCCAGGCCGACGATCTCCCAGGGAGGAAGCCCGGCGGTGGAGCGGTGCTCCCCCCACAGCCGCAGGGCTACGGCCGCCGCGTCGTGCAGGTCCCGGGCCTCTTCCCAGTAGCGGATCTCGGCGTGGTCGTTGGCGTACCGGCTGGTCAGCAGGAAGGGGTGGTCGTGCGCGAGCTGTTCGAGACCGCGTCTGACCTCCTTCAGCGGATACTCGGCGCCCGAGACACTGAGCGTGACGTGCCAGAGTCTCGAAGGGGTGCGCTCCTCCTTCGCCACCACGGGTTCGGGCCCGGTGGTCCGGTCGTCCCTGCGGTCCGCGGACCGGCTCCCGTCGAAGTCGATACCTGCTCCGACGCTGGTCAGGGCCCGGCCACCCGTTCCTCGGGGTGGCGCCCCCGGGCGCGCTCGTCTCACCGGCGGCCTCCTGTGAATGCGTTTGCTGTGCTCTGTCACCGCTGTGTCCCCGTGACAAAGTTGACCAGCCCGCGGCCGACGATGGGGCGGTTTTCGTGAAGGTCTCCGCCGCGAGGCTGGACTTTCAGCCGTTTCAGGAGGGCCGTCAGCGGTCCAGGAGCACGAGATCGTCCCTGTGTACGACCTCGCGCTCATAGGCCGGGCCGAGTTCCCGTGCCAGGTCGCGGGTGGAGCGGCCGAGCAGCTGCGGGATCTCCCTGGCGTCGAAGTTGACGAGACCGCGGGCGACGGGACGGCCTTGGAGGTCGCGGAGTTCCACCGGGTCGCCCGCGGTGAAATCGCCCTGGACCGCGGCGATTCCGGCGGGCAGCAGCGAGCTGTGCCGCTCGACGACTGCCCGTACGGCCCCGTCGTCCAGGGTGAGCGCACCCTGCGGGGTGGAGGCGTGGGCGAGCCAGAGCAGCCGGTCCGCCGAGCGGCGTCCGGTGCGGTGGAAGTAGGTACCGGTGTCGCGTCCGGCCAGGGCGTCCGCGGCCTGGCTGGCCGAGGTGAGGACGACCGGGACTCCTGCGGCCGTGGCGATCCTGGCCGCCTCGACCTTCGTGACCATGCCCCCGGTGCCGACGCCCGACTTCCCCGCACTGCCGATCACGACACCCGCGAGATCCTCGGGACCGGCCACTTCGGCGATCCGTGTGGTGCCCGGGGTGCTGGGATCCCCGTCGTAGAGACCGTCCACGTCCGACAGGAGGACCAGCAGATCGGCGCGGACGAGATGGGCGACGAGCGCGGCGAGCCGGTCGTTGTCGCCGAACCGGATCTCGTCGGTGGCGACGGTGTCGTTCTCGTTGACGATCGGGAAGGCGCCCATGTCCAGGAGCTGGTCGAGGGTGCGGCAGGCATTGCGGTAGTGGGCGCGGCGGCTGGTGTCGTTGCTGGTGAGCAGCACCTGGCCGACGCGTACGCCGTAACGCGCGAAGGAGGCGGTGTAGCGGGCGACGAGCAGCCCCTGCCCGACGCTGGCGGCGGCCTGCTGCCTGGCCAGGTCCCTGGGGCGGCGGTGCAGTCCGAGCGGGGCAAGTCCGGCCGCGATGGCGCCGCTGGAGACGAGCACGATCTCGCGCTCCCCGCCGCTCCTCACCTTGGCGAGGACGTCCACGAGCGCGTCCACCCGGTCCGCGTCGAGGCCACCCGCCGCGGTGGTCAGGGACGAGGAACCGACCTTGACCACGATCCTGCGGGCCTCTGCGACGCCCTGCCTTGCCCCTGACACGTACTTCCCCAATGATTCGGCCTCGCCCAGCCCTGGCCAATCTACGCGAGCGGCGGAATCGGTGCGCCCGCGTTCCGGACCGTGGACGGGCGAGCGGCGGAGTGGGTCACGCATCCGGCCCCCTCCCGTTCGGGAGCAGGAGAGCGACGGAGCTCCGGCGCCCTGTTGTCGAAGCCACGGTGGAGCGTCCGCCCGTTCGACACCCTGCGCGTCCGCCGGCGCATGCGGGGCGCCGGCGATGCGGGGGTGACGGCGATGCGGGGGTGACGGCGATGCCGGGGTGATGGCAATGCAGGGGTGACGGCAATGCAGGGGTGACGGAAGCAAAACAACCATAGGAACGTTTCGCTCATCTAACTGCCGATAGGGTGCATGGCGGCGGTCTTTCCCCGTCTCGGCAGTGTTGGAGTGTCGGCCCCGCATGTGCTGCCGTCTTCAGGCACCTCCAAGACATGGGACCTACGATGCCAGTCAAAGTAAGTGTCGTCATTCCGGTGTACAACCCGGGCAAGTACATCACCCCCTGCATCGACTCGCTTCTGCAACAGACCCTCCCAGCAGGGGAATTCGAGGTTCTCTTCGTCAACGACGGCTCGACGGACGACACGCCTGAACGGCTCGAGAAGCTGGCGCTGGAACACCCTCATTTCCGGGTGATCACGATTCCCAACTCGGGATGGCCCGGGAAGCCCCGCAACATCGGCGTGGCGGAGGCCAAGGGCGAGTACGTCCAGTTCGTCGACCAGGACGACCACCTCGCGTCCGACGCCCTGCGACGGCTGTACGAGATGGGGCACCGCAACGGCTCGGACATCGTCATCGGCAAGGTGGCCAGCAACTTCCGCGGTGTCCCGCACGGCGTGTTCAAGAAGAACCGCGAGAAGTGCACGCTGCGCGACGCTCCGCTGTACGACAGCCTCACGCCGCACAAGATGTTCCGTACGGAGTTCCTCCGCAAGAACGGCATCGCCTACCCCGAGGGGAAGCGCCGCCTGGAGGACCAGCTCTACATGATGCAGGCCTATTTCCCGGCCGAGGTCGTCTCCATCCTGGGCACCTACACCTGCTACTTCTACTCCCGGCGCGACGACGGCAAGAACGCCGGATCCACCAGGATCGTGCCGGCCCAGTACTACGGAAACCTCCGCGAGGTCCTGGACGTCGTCGTGGCCAACACCGAGCCGGGCGCCTACCGGGACCTGCTGCTCCGCCGCTTCTACCGGGTCGAGATGCTGAGTCGGCTCAGCGAACCCGCGGTGACCAGGTACCAACCCGAATTCTTCGCCGAGATGTGCGACGCGATAAGGCAGTTGGCCCTCGACTTCATGGGCGACGGCGTGCATGACGGTCTCGGCCCGCTGCTGCGGATCCGGTCCACGCTCCTGCGCCGCGACGACCGGGAGGGCCTGCTCCGGATCGCCCGGTTCGCGGGGTCCGTCAAGGCCTCCGCCCGGCTGGAGCAGTTCTCCTGGGAGCCGGACGGCCGCGCCGCTGTCACCGTCACCGCCCGGCTGGTCCAGGGCGACGACGAGTCCCCGGTGAAGCTGCTGCGGCGGGACGGCCGTTACTTCCTGCACCCGGACAACGGCGACGGGCTGCTCGCCGAGGACGAGCTCATCGATGTCACCGACGACATGGACGGCTTCTCCGCCGAGCTGTCCCTGCGCAATCGCGAGACGGCCGTCGAGTGGCCCTGCCCCGCGACGTTCACCACCCGGATCGAGGACCTCGGCGACGGGTCCTTCGAGGTCGTCCTGCGCGGCAGCGGTCATGTCTCGTCGGAGGCGGTCAAGGGCCGCGGCCGGGTTTCCCGCGGCTTCTGGGACATCTGGGTGCCGCTGCGCGGTCTGGGTCTGGTCCGCAAGGCACGACTGGGCGCCGACCGCGCGCCGGAGGTGGACACCGACTGTCTGCCCGCATCGCTCGGGTCGCCGGCCCGCGCCGTCATCCCCTACTTCACCGACCCGCACGGCAACCTCACGCTCGATGTCGCCCGCCGCAGCAAGAAGCTCGCCGCCTATCTGGACGGCCGTCCCGTTCTGCAGGCCCGGGGCCGTCGGCCCGAGCTGCGCGTGGATCTCTTCACCACCACCACGACCCTTGCCTCCGACGCCCAACTGGTCCTGAGCCAGGAAACGGGCTCGGCCGTGCACTCGTTACGCACCTCGCTGCACCCGACGAAGGGACGGGTCCACCTCACCGTGCCTCCACGCGCCCCGGGCGTCGCGGCGGGCGTCTGGAAGCTCTCCGTGCGGCTGGACGGGGACAAGGGCCCCGCGCTCGAACTCTGCGACGTCACCATCAGCGGCAGCGGCCGGATCGAGCTGGACCCGCAGCTGCCCGAGGCCGACGCCTCGGTCATGAACGGCGTGGCCGCGCAACGCCGCAGGATGGCCCTGCACCGCGCGCTGCGCACCGTCGGCGGCCCGATCGTGCGCAGGCTGCCCCCATCGGGTCGCAAGCGGGCCCGCCGTCTCGCCTCCCGGCTCACCGGCTGATCCCTGCCGAAGCCGACCCGCCAGCACCAGCACCAGCACCAGCACCAGCACCAGCACCGAACACTTCGGAACGAGGACGTGATCCCATGCGTCAACTCTCCATCCCCGGGGCCTGGGTCCATGAACCCAAGGTCTTCCCGGACAGCCGCGGCAGCTTCCACGAGTGGTTCAAGGCGGCGGACCTCGGCGAAGCCGCAGGACACACGCTGCGGCTCGCACAGGCCAACTGCTCCGTCTCCAGCCGGGGCACGCTGCGTGGCGTCCACTTCGCCGACGTGCCGCCGAGCCAGGCAAAGTACGTCAAGTGCGTGCGTGGCGCGGTGCTCGACGTGATCGTGGACGTCCGGGTCGGCTCCCCCACGTACAAGCAGTGGGAAGCGGTCCGGCTCGACGACGTGGACCACCACTCCGTCTACCTCGCCGAAGGTCTCGGCCATGCCTTCATGGCCCTGACGGACGACGCGACGGTCGTCTATCTCTGCTCCGAGGGCTACGCACCCGGCCGTGAGCACGGCATCAACCCGCTCGACCCCGAGCTGGGCATCGAGTGGCCTCAGGGGATCCTCCCCCTCCTGTCCGACAAGGACGCCGCGGCCCCCTCGCTGGCCGAGGCCGAGGAGCAGGGCCTGCTGCCGTCGTACGAGGCGTGCCAGGCGTACTACGCGCACCTGCGCGCCCGCGGCTGAACCCGGGCAGGGACGTACGCAGCCCCCGTGATCCGGACGGACCACGGGGGCTGCGTACGTCCGGGGCCGGTCAGCCCGTCACGGCCTCGATGCGCCCCCGCAGGGAGGAGAACGCCGAGCGCGGGCGGCGCAGGTTGCGGGCACGGACCAGGGCCGGCCAGAAGTCGGCGCCGAGCAGCCTCTCGGGCTGGACGGCGTTCTTCCGCACCAGCACCTCCTCGGGCACGTCCTGCGGATCGGGGACGACGTACTCCTCGATGATCTTGTCGTACGCGTTCTTGAGGACGTCGCTCTCCGGGTTGGCACCGAACACGGCGACCACACCCGTCGGTGCCGTGTCCAGTTCGACGACCACCAGATCGGGGCGATAGCGGCGCAGCACCTGCACCACCTTGTACACATCGCCGGTCCAGAACTTGGTGTGCCGGTCGCGGGCCGCCTCGTCGACATCGCGCGGCAGCATGTCGTCCAGCACGATCACGCTCGACCAGCGGGAGTGCTTCTCGACGTTCATGAAGTCGCGCAAGGCGTACTCGAAGAGATGCATGCCGTCGATGAAGGCGAGCTCCAGCTTCGGGTCCCCTCCGAACACGTTGAGGGCGTCACGGCGGGCGAGGGCCCGGAACGGGTTGCGGCCGTTGCGCAGGTGGAGCAGGGGGTCCTTGCGGGCGAAGAAGTCGTCGCTCGTCGCCTTGACCAGGTGCACGTCGCAGCTGATGTCCGTCACCACCCGGAAGGCGGGGTCGACTGCGACAGAGGGCACTCTGGAGAGAGCCAGGCTTCTGCCGTCGTTGACCCCGATCTCCAAATAGTTCCGGGGACGGTATACGCGGTGCATTTGACGCAGAAAGTCGTGGCGGTTCACGTGGAGCAGCCCTTCGGAGGAATCCAACTGGTCCGGCTCCGGGCGAAGTTACCCCATGAGCGCGCCGCGATGTAACCGTTCCCCGAAACGTAAACCCGCGTTGTTCGGATTCTTGATATCGGCGGGAATCGACCGCCGATACGATCATTCGACGATCATGACCGCTCTGCTGCAAGGAGTTCCGGAAATGCCTCTTCCAGCGCCGCCCGCCAGTCCCGGATCGGTTCGATCCCGGCCGCCGCCCAGCGTTCGTGTCCCAGCACGCTGAACGCGGGCCGGGGGGCCGGCCGTACGAAGGAGTCGCTGGTCGTGGGGCGGACGCGTGCGGGGTCGGCACCGAGCAGCCGGAAGACCTCCCGGCTGAGGCCGAACCAGGTCGTCTCTCCGCCGCTGGTGGCGTGGTAGACGCCCGCCGGTGCGGCGCCCGTGAGCGCGGCCTGTCCGAGCCGGACCAGCCGGTCGGCGAGATCAACGGTCCAGGTGGGCTGTCCGCGCTGGTCGTTCACCACATCGAGGGTGTCCTTGACGCTCTCCAGCTTGATCATCGTGCGGACGAAGTTGCCGCCGCCCGCGCCGTACAGCCAGGCGGTACGGACCACATAGCCGGTGTCCGGAAGCGCCCTCAGCACGGCCTGTTCGCCGGCCAGTTTGGTGCGGCCGTAGGCACTGCGCGGCCCTGTGGGGGCGTCCTCGGCGTACGGCTTCCCGTCGTCCCCGGCGAAGACGTAGTCGGTGGAGACCTGGAGGAGGACGGCGCCGTGTTCGTGGCAGGCCGCGGCAAGGACCCCGGGGCCGGTGCCGTTGACCCGCAGAGCGGCGTCCTCCTGGGTCTCGGCGTCGTCGACGGCGGTCCAGGCGGCGCAGTTCACCACCACGGCGGGACGGTGCTCCCGGAAACCGGCACGCACCGCTCCGGGGTCGGCGATGTCCAGGGCGGCGCGGTCCGCGGCGACCGCGGTGACATCCTCACCGGCGAGCCGCGCCAGGACGTCCCGGCCCAGCATGCCGGCGGCCCCGGTGACCAGCCAGACCGCGCTCACAGCGCGGCCCGGTCCTTCAGCGGCTCCCACCAGGCGCGGTTGTCGCGGTACCACTGCACGGTCTCGGCCAGTCCGATGCGGAAGTCCTTGCGGGGCTCGTAGCCGAGCTCCTCACGGATCTTGGTGCAGTCCACCGAGTAGCGGCGGTCGTGGCCCTTGCGGTCCTCGACATAGGTGACGCTGGTGTCCCAGTCGGCCCCACAGGCGTCGAGCAGCTGGCCGGTCAGCTCCTTGTTGGAGAGCTCGGTGCCGCCACCGATGTTGTAGACCTCGCCGGCCCGGCCCTTCGTACGCACCAGTTCGATGCCCTGGACGTGGTCGTCGATGTGCAGCCAGTCGCGGACGTTGGCGCCGTCGCCGTACAGCGGGACCGTCTTGCCGTCGAGCAGGTTGGTGACGAACAGCGGGATGACCTTCTCGGGGAAGTGGTGGTGCCCGTAGTTGTTGGAGCAGCGGGTCACCCGCACGTCGAGGCCATGGGTGCGGTGGTAGGAGAGGGCGATCAAATCGCTGGACGCCTTGGCCGCGGAGTAGGGCGAGTTGGGCGCGAGCGGGTCGGTCTCGGGCCAGGAGCCCTCGTCGATCGAGCCGTAGACCTCGTCGGTGGAGATGTGCACGAAGGTGTCGATGCCGGCCAGGTGCGCGGCGTGGACCAGGGTGTGGGTGCCCACGACATTCGTGCGGACGAACTCGGCGCCGCCGTCGATCGAGCGGTCCACATGGGACTCGGCGGCGAAGTGCACCACCTGGTCGTGTTCGGCCATCAGCTCGGACACCAGGTCGGCGTCGCAGATGTCGCCCTGCACAAACCTGAAACCGGGGTGGTCGCGCACCTCGTCGAGGTTGGCCGGGTTGCCCGCGTAGGTGAGCTTGTCGAGCACGGTGACGGCGACGTCTCCGGGGCCGTGGGGGCCGAGCAGCGTACGGACGTAGTGCGAGCCGATGAAACCGGCACCGCCGGTCACCAGGATGTCGGTGGTCATGAAGAGATCTGCACCTTGCTGTGGTCACCGAGGACGAGCCGGTGGGCGGACGGGGAACGGGGTGCGGGGGTCACCTCGACGTCATGGCCGATGAGCGACGCCTCGACGCGTCGGACACCGGCGACGGAGGCGCCCCGCAGGACGATGGAGTACTCGATCTCGCTGTCCTCGATCCGGCAGTCCTCCGCGACCGAGGTGAAAGGGCCCACGTACGCGCCGCTGATCACCGACCGGGCCCCGATGACGGCCGGCCCCACGATGCGGCTGCCGCTGACCTTGGCGCCGGCCTCGATCCGCACCCGGCCGATGATCTCGCTGTTCTCGTCGACCTCGGCCTCCTCGCAGGACGGCTCGATGGTCTCCAGCACGGTCCGGTTGACCTCCAGCATGTCGGTGACGTTACCGGTGTCCTTCCAGTACCCGCGGATGGTGGTGGAACGGACGTCACGCCGCTGGTCGATCAGCCACTGGATGGCGTGCGTGATCTCCAGCTCTCCTCGCCAGGACGGCTCGATCGAGCGGACGGCCTCGTGGATGGCGGGGGTGAAGAGATAGACACCGACGAGCGCCAGATCGCTCTTGGGCTCCTTCGGCTTCTCCTCCAGCGACGCCACCCGGCCTTCGGCGTCGAGTTCCGCCACGCCGAAGGAGGTCGGGTTGGGCACCTGGGTCAGCAGGATCTGCGCGTCGGGCCGGTCCGAACGGAACTCCTCCACCAGGCCGGTGATCCCACCGACGATGAAGTTGTCACCCAGGTACATGACGAAGTCGTCGTCGCCCAGGAACTCCCGGGCGATCAACACCGCATGGGCGAGGCCCAGCGGCTCGTCCTGCGGAATGTACGTGACCTCGACGCCGAACCGGGATCCGTCGCCGACCGCTTCCCGGATCTCCTGTGCGGTGTCGCCGACGATGATGCCGACCTCGGTGATACCCGCTTCGGAGATGGCCTCCAGGCCGTAGAAAAGCACGGGCTTGTTCGCGACGGGTACCAATTGCTTGGCCGAGGTGTGCGTAATGGGACGCAGGCGGGTGCCCGCTCCTCCGGACAGTACGAGAGCCTTCACGTGACCCGTCCTCGTGGTAGGGATATCGGTCTTGCCGCGGCCGCGACCTTCCGAGCCGACCTTACTGAGCCTTACTGTGCGATTCCCTGTGTGCCGAATCCCACGCACGGGGACGGAACTCGTACCGAGACCTGGGGTCCGTCCTCAGCCTGTAGTGATCCGCGCTCGCCAGCGTCGGACGTCCCGCCGCATACGCCGGACGACACGCCTCGACAACGACGGCCGACCGGGGACGACCTCGGGCTTCTCGATGCGCTTGCCGTCGCGCCAGTCGGGCACCGTGACCTCGAAATCGGAGTCCGAGAGTCCACTCGAACGGTCCCGGAAGTGCGGGTACGCGAGAAAGAGCTTGTCACCCTTGCGGGAGCTGACCACCTCCGGAACGGTTTTCTCCTGCAGATAGGTCAGGTGGTCCACCAGCACATCGGCCCGGCCCCGCGCGACCGCGGCGAGCCGCAGCCGCTCGGCGACCTTGATCAGGCGTGCGACGCCGTCGTTCCAGTACATGTCCATGAGCGGCGCCGCCAGTTCCATCTTGTGGCGCCGGACCTCCTGGGAGTCCCGGAGGAAATTGGGCCCGAACTGCTGGATCAGCCCGACCGTGAACGGGCGGACCATCAAGAAGTCCCGCCTCGGCCCCGCGGGTTCGAGCCGGTGGATGAGCGCCATCATGGCTCGCGCGGAGTCGAAGCGCCATTCGTAGGTGCCGCTCTTGGTGACGTGCTTTCCGTCGTCCCGGCCGACCAGGTAATAGCAGATGTAATTGGATATGACGGACACCCCGGCACCCCGGAGATACGCCTCCATGGTGAAGAGCGCGTCCTCACCGGTCTTGAGTCCCTCGTCGAACTGCAGACCGATGCGCTCCAGCAGTTCACGCCGGAAGAGCTTCTGTGCACTCAGCGTGTAAATAATCTTGGAGTTGTATACGTTCACCCGGTCCTTGGTGGCCGTCCACATCGACCGGGGCGCCCCTCGATTGACCCCGACCACCTTGCCGAGCACCACATCGGTCTTCGCCCGGTCGGCCCGCGTCACCATCCGTTCCAGGGCCTCGTCACCGAAGTAGTCGTCGGCGTCGAGGAAGAAGACGTAGCGTCCCCGGGCCATTCCGAGACCCACATTGCGCGGCCCGCTGGGGCCGCCGGAATTCGCCTGCCTGACCACCCGAGTCGGAACCGAGGTCCGGGCCGCGAACTCCTCCAGGTACTCACCGGTGCCGTCGGTCGAGCCGTCGTCGACCGCCACGATCTCGATCCGGTCGGCGCCCAAGGTCTGATTCTCCACCGACTCGAGGCAGCGAACGAGGTAGGGCATTGCCTCATAAGCGCCGATGATCACGGTCACATCGGGAGTTGACATGTCATTCACATCAACAGAAGACAGGTGAAACCGCACGTCGGTTGCCTCGATCGCGCACACCAAAAGAGTGAGTCACCTCACAAAAACCCGGCACAACCCTTTTCAGGGCTATGCCGGGCCAGGTGGTTCGTGCTAAGGGCCGGGAAGGCTCAGCCGGTGACGCGTTCGCCGAGGCTTCTGGCCAGACCGGCGTTCCGGGCCTCCGCCTTGGCGGCGAGTGCCTTCACGGCTGTGTCGAACTGAACGATCGAGGTGGGCTCGTCGGGACCGAGCAAGTACTCCTTCAGCTCCCGCCGGTCCTCCGCCAGGGTGTCCGCCGAAGGGTCCGCCACTGCGGCGAGCAGGGCGTCCAGCTCGGTGGCGGCGTTGGACAGGACGACCGCCGCACGGACCGCGGTGTTCTGCCGACGGAATTCGTCGTCAC
Source organism: Streptomyces sp. NPDC052052 (assembly GCF_040680455.1). NCBI lineage: Bacteria > Bacillati > Actinomycetota > Actinomycetes > Kitasatosporales > Streptomycetaceae > Streptomyces > Streptomyces sp. NPDC052052. Next base: position 95,678 of record NZ_JBFAWU010000015.1, read on the forward strand.
CCAGTGCCGCCGAGTCGGTGACCGCGTACGGCTTGCCGCTCGCGATGAAGTCCGACACCACGCTGGAGATGTCCGACACCATGGCGTCCGATTCGTTGAAGCAGTCGTACAGCCGCATCCGGGCGCCCGTGACGATCTTGTGCTCCCACCAGCCGAGCTCACGCCAGGAAGAGGCGTTCCACTCGTCCCTGAGCCGTGCGATCTCGGCCTCGCGCACCGGGTCGGCCAGCGAGTCGCGAGACGTCTCGGCCTCGTCACCGGCGACGCGGCCACCGCTGGACAGTGCCTCCAGTCGCGCCTCGATACGGGCCAGGTCGGCCTGCGCCTCGGCCCGTACCGGCTGGAGCGCCGCGGATTCGGCCGCCCAGCGGGGGTCGGCTGCGCGCTCGACCGCGGCCTTCTCGATCATCGCGACGATCCGCTGGTGCGCGGCCTTGGCCTTGGCGCTGCGAGTGCCGGTGAAGGGGTGCGGCTTGTAGAGCAGCCGGACCGGCTTCTCGGAGTTCAGCAGCCGCTTGACGATGTTCTCACCGGCCAGGAGCAGCGAGGTGTTGCCGGGGTTGTCGTCCCAGCCCTCCCAGGTGGGGGCGTACAGAACGGTCGGGATCGGGTTCTTCGGCGCGCCGGTCCACGGCTGGATGGAAGCCAGCTGCGGGCGGCCCACCTCGACGATGTCCTCGTCACGTACGCCGACATCGGCCAGCGCGTAACGGTCCCGGCCGGCCCGGCCCGCGGTCCACACCTCGTCGTAGACCTTGCTGTACGGGTTGACGCTGGCGAGCTTGTCGCTGTCGCCGTGGCCAATGAAGACGTGCTTCATCGTGGGCACCCGCAGCAGGTGGATGTTCTTGCCGACGTTGGCCGCGTACAGCGCGACCCGCACCGAGGAGAGGTCCAGATTCATCAGGTGCACGCCACCGGGCACACAGAGCACCGGCACCGATGTCGTGCCCAGCTGGGGCAGTATCGCGCGCTCACGCAGCAGGATCAGCGGGCGCCCATCGAGCTGCGCCATCGTCTCCAGCCACATGTTGACCTGGTAGGCCGAGTCCTTGGAGCCGGAGAAGTAGAGAACCACGGTCGGCCTGTACTCGCGCAGCCAGTTGCTCACCGCGCCCAGGATCTTGGCGTCGGGCGGCACGAGCCGCTTCGGGCGGATGTACGGGAGGAGCGCCGCCAGGTAGCCGACCGCGAGAAGCAGCGTGAGGGCGAAGCCCGCGTAGGCGAAGCCGTGGACGCCGGTCTCGATCGCGACCAGCACGCCTGCGACCGAGAAGACATCCAGGTGAAGCATCTTCTCCGCGGGGCGGTTCATCAGCAGCCGCGGCGGCGCGTCCGGGATGCGCGCGTCCTCCAGGTCGACGTTGCGCGTGACCACGGGGAGCTTGCGGCGGAGCCTGATGAGGGTGACGACCGCGCCCTGTGGCGCCTGGAGACCATAGAAGGCCAGCAGGCAGGCGATCGTCACATAGAACAGCGCCTGCTCCCCGTAACCCATACGGGAGAGCAACAGGATCAGCAGCAGTTGACGGACCAGGAAACGGATCGAAAGCCCCGCACGGACGGCGGCGAGCCGGTTGACCAGGTAACTCCCGCAGTGGTGCAGGTACTGGTCGGCCAGGTAGGTCACTGCGGCAGCGCCTGCAAAGAACCACAGGTTGGGGATTATGGCCGCGAGCATTGTGCACGGGAACCCCAGGGCCAGGAGAAGGGCAGCGACCAGTTCCGAGCCGCTGCCCACTCGAGCCATGCGCATGGCTTTCGAAATCACGAAGTACTGCTCCTGAGAACGCCGACTGATCATCTTGCAGGGAAGATGTGAAGGCAGAGCTTCACGCATTCGGACCCCTGTGGTTCGCGCGCGGGCGTCCACAGAGGTCCGAAAAGTCGATTGTCAATCAATATTACACATCGGCCTGCCGGTCCAGCACGGCCGCCAGGGCCTGTTCGAAGCCCGATGCCTCGGAGACGCCGCGGGTCGGGTCCTGCTGGCGCACGTCGATGACATGGCCGGTCATCTCGGAGAGCAGGACGTCCAGGGAGGTCCTGGCGACCGCCTCGGAGGACAGCAGCGTACCCGCGGGCTCGTCGCCGAACGCCTTGGTGCGCATCGGCGTGGCGGTGCGCTCGGGGTTCACGCAGTTGACCCGCACCCCGTCGGCCGCCCACTCGTCCGACAGCGCCTGGGTGAGGTTCACCATGGCGGCCTTGGTCGACGAGTAGAGGCTGTACTCCGCGCGGCCCCGGGTGTAGCTGCTGGAGGTGTAGAGCAGCAGCTGGCCCTTGGTCTCCGCGAGGTACTTGTAGGAGGCGCGGGCGATCTGCACAGGGGCGAGGTAGTTGACGTTCAGCGCTTCCTGGATGGTCGTGTTGTCCGTCTCGGCCAGCTTGCCGATGCGGAGCACGCCCGCGGTGTTGACCACGTAGTCGACGCGGCCGGTGTCCGCGTACGCCTTGGAGAGCGCGTCGTCGATGTGCTCCGGGTTCTCCACGTGCGTGCCGGTGGTGGAGCGGCCCAGGGCGTAGACGGTGGCGCCGTAGGACTCGGCGAGCGTCGCGATGTCCGCGCCGATCCCGTACGAGCCGCCGAAGACGACCAGGGTCTTGCCGGTGAGCAGCTCACGGTAGGCGGCTTCGTCGGTCGGCCGCGGAACGGCCGTGGAGGCCAGCTGGAAGAGCTTGTCCGCGATGAAGACGTCGACCGGCTGGGTGACCTTCATGTTGTACTCGTCGCCCGCGACCACGTAGATCGGTACGTCGGGGAGGTACTTCAGGACGACCGAGCAGTCGTCGGTGGCCTGGAAGTTCGGGTCGCCCGCGGCGATCTCGTAGGCCCGACGGATCGTGGAGAGCTTGAAGGCCTGCGGCGTCTGGCCGCGGCGCAGCCGGGACCGGTCGGGCACGTCGGTGATGAACTCGCCGTCACCCCCGTGCGTGCGGGTCACGATGATCGTGTCCGCGGAGGGAATGGCGACGTCGACCGCCTGGTAGCGGTCCAGGGCGTCGACGCAGTCCTTGATGACGCGCTGCGACAGCAGGGGGCGCACGGCGTCGTGGAAGAGGACGTTGCGGTCCTCCCCCTCGGCCAGGCCCTCGCCGAGGGCCGCGATGGCGCGCTCGGTGGTCTCGTTGCGGGTGGAGCCGCCCTCGATCACCTTGGTGACCTTGGTGAGTCCGGCCTTGGCCACGATCTTCTCCACGTCGGACACGTAGCCCGGAGCCATCAGAACGATGACGTCGTCGATGGAGTCGGCCTGCTGGAAGATCGACAGCGTGTGCTCGATGACGGCCTTGCCCGCGATCTTCAGCAGCTGCTTGGGAATGGACAGACCCACACGCTGACCGGTTCCTCCGGCGAGCACGACTGCTGTGGTTCGGGCTTTGGCTATGTGCTGAGCAGACACAGACGACCTACCTTGAGGGCTTGGAGATACAGCGATGGTTGCACTCTCCGTTACCGTCTCGCAAGGCGGACGTCCACTGCCGAACAGCCCCCTGAAACCTTTTGATGCCTTGCCATCAGGGCGAATCCCGGAATTGACGCTTCCTTAACAGGTGATTGACGCCACACGGTTGAGCGGTGTTAATCACTCTTGAGCAGGTTCATCTGCGTCGATCACATGGTGCGACGCCCGGGCGCGGGCACGAGTCACCCGGCGCACCGGCCGCCTACGTGCCGGACGGGCCTGCGGAACAAGCTCGTCCGGCGTGGGGCAGTGCCTAGAACGGGTTGAACTCGTCGAATTCGCGCAGCACCTCGTCGCGTTCCGCTTCCCGGTCGCGACGACGCTGCGCCGCCGGACGCGGAGCGTCGAAACGGTGGTCCTCGCCACGGCGTCCGAGCATCTCCGCACCTGCCGCCATGCTCGGCTCCCAGTCGAAGACCACCGCGTTGTCCTCGGCACCGATGGCCACGCCGTCGCCCGACCGGGCGCCGGCCTTCAGCAACTCGTCCTCGACACCGAGACGGTTGAGGCGGTCCGCCAGGTAACCGACGGCCTCGTCGTTGTTGAAGTCGGTCTGCCGCACCCAGCGCTCGGGCTTCTCGCCGCGCACCCGGTAGAGCCCGTCGTCCTCCTTGGTGACGGTGAAGCCCGCGTCGTCGACGGCCTTCGGACGGATGACGATACGGGTCGCCACCTCCACGGGCTTGGTCGCGCGCGCCTCGGCGACGATGCCCGCGAGCGCGTAGGAGAGCTCCTTCAGTCCCGTATGGGCGACGGCGGAGACCTCGAAGACGCGGTAGCCACGCGCTTCCAGGTCCGGGCGGATCATGTCGGCAAGGTCCTGGCCGTCCGGGATGTCGATCTTGTTCAGGACGACGACACGGGGCCGGTCCTCCAGGCCGCCGTACTGCTTCAGTTCCTCCTCGATCACATCGAGGTCGGAGACGGGGTCCCGGTCGGACTCCAGGGTCGCGGTGTCCAGGACGTGCACCAGCACCGAGCAGCGTTCCACGTGCCGCAGGAACTCCAGGCCGAGGCCACGCCCCTGGCTGGCGCCCGGGATCAGGCCCGGCACGTCCGCGATGGTGTAGACGGTGCTGCCCGCAGTGACGACACCGAGGTTCGGGACGAGGGTCGTGAAGGGGTAGTCGGCGATCTTCGGCTTGGCCGCCGAGAGGACGGAGATCAGCGAGGACTTCCCGGCACTCGGGTAGCCCACCAGCGCGACATCGGCGACGGTCTTGAGCTCCAGGACGATGTCCCGGGCCTCACCGGGCTCGCCGAGCAGCGCGAAGCCGGGGGCCTTGCGCCGGGCGGAGGCCAGCGCGGCGTTGCCGAGGCCGCCGCGGCCGCCCTGTCCGGCGACGAAGGCGGTGCCCTGACCGACCAGGTCGGCCAGCACGTTGCCGTTCCGGTCGAGCACGACGGTGCCGTCGGGCACCGGCAGCACCAGGTCCTGCCCGTCCTTGCCGGAGCGGTGGTCGCCGGCGCCGGGCTGACCGTTGGTGGCCTTGCGGTGCGGGCTGTGGTGATAGTCGAGGAGCGTGGTGACGGCCTGCTCGACGACCAGGGTCACATCGCCACCACGGCCGCCGTTGCCACCGTCCGGACCGCCGAGCGGCTTGAACTTCTCACGGTGTACGGAGGCGCAGCCGTGGCCTCCGTTACCCGCGGCGACATGCAGCTCGACGCGGTCCACGAAGGTGGTCATGGTGGGATCCTCCAGTTACATGCATGCAGAAATGTCTCACTCGCGCCGTCCCCGCACAGGGAGAAAGCCGTCTCTCATGAGAGAAACACGCGAAAGGCGGACCCGCTTCCCGTTACGGGAAGTGAGGTCCGCCTCCGCAGAACCGCTCGCGGGCGCCGAAATCAGCCGGCGATCGGAACGATGTTCACGACCTTGCGGCCACGGTGCGTGCCGAACTCGACCGCACCAGCGGCGAGGGCGAACAGCGTGTCGTCGCTGCCGCGGCCGACGCCCGTGCCCGGGTGGAAGTGGGTGCCGCGCTGGCGGACCAGGATCTCACCGGCGTTGACGGCCTGACCGCCGAAGCGCTTCACGCCGAGCCGCTGAGCATTGGAATCGCGCCCGTTCCGGGTGGACGATGCGCCCTTCTTGTGTGCCATGTCTCCTCAGTCCCTTACTTCGCAGCCGCGGGGATGCCGGTGACCTTGATCGCCGTGTACTGCTGACGGTGACCCTGGCGACGGCGGTAGCCGGTCTTGTTCTTGTAGCGAAGGATGTCGATCTTCGCGCCCTTGTGGTGGTCCACGACCTCGGCCTGGACCTTGATCCCGGCCAGCACCCACGGGTCGCTGGTCACGGCGTCGCCGTCGACCACGAGCAGGGTCGAGAGCTCGACCGTGTCGCCAACCTTGGCAGTGGAAATCTTGTCAACCTCAACGATGTCACCGACAGCAACCTTGTGCTGGCGGCCACCGCTGCGCACGATGGCGTACACGCGGATCTCTCTCTCGCTCGGAACGGATCCCCTGATGCCAGCCGCCCGCACGGGCCGGGGCCCGCGACGATCCGGAAGGACGAGCGGCCTCTCCCGGCGGACGGAGCCACCGGAAGGAATGTGCTCAGGGGGTGGGCGCGTAGGGGAAACACGCCGAGGGTCAAGGTTACGGGGCTGCACTCAAGGGGTCAAACCGGGGCCGCAGGGGCGGAAGAACCACGTCGCAAGGTGCCGGGCCCGCGAACCTGGCTGCACTGCCGCCGGCCGCCGCTCGTATGCTCTCGCCACAAACCGCGCTCCGGAAGGCATGGAAAGTGAACTACAGGGTTCAGCCCACCGCTCAGGTCGACGACAGCGCCGAGATCGGGGCCGGCAGCAGCGTGTGGGAACTCGCCCAGATCCGCGAAGGTGCCAGGCTCGGCGAAGGGTGCGTGGTCGGCCGCGGCGCCTACGTCGGCACAGGTGTACAGATCGGCAACAACGTCAAGCTGCAGAATTACGCCCTCGTCTACGAGCCCGCCGAACTGGCCGACGGTGTCTTCGTCGGCCCGGCAGCGGTCTTCACCAACGACCACAACCCGCGCTCCGTCGACCCCGAGGGCAAGCAGAAGCGCGGCGGCGACTGGGAGGCCGTCGGCGTCAAGGTCGCCGAGGGCGCATCGATCGGTGCGCGGTCCGTGTGTGTCGCCCCGGTCCACATCGGGCGCTGGGCGATGGTCGCCGCCGGCGCCGTGGTCACCCGGAACGTTCCCGACTTCGCCCTGGTGGTCGGTGTCCCGGCCCGGCAGGTCGGCTGGGTGGGCCGTGCGGGCGTGAAGCTCGTGGAGCGCGAGGGCGAGCCGGGCCTCTGGGAGTGCCCGCAGACGGGTGCGCTGTACGAGGAGAAGGCCGGCGCGCTGGCCGAGCGTGGCGCGTAACCCCCACCGTCTCCAGGAAAGCCCAGTGGGGTGGAGAGCCCGACCGCCGCGAACAGGTGACGTTTCTCCGGCGGCACCGTGGAACCGGCAGTCCGACCAGCCCTGCGCCGGCATGAGGCCTGATACCGACTTCGACAAGACGGACTTCACAGGGCACAGGACAGCAAACTGACAGCACATCGAAACTCCGGCTCGGAAGCCGACTTGGCAAGGTCACCCATTCTCAACCGGGGCTTCGATGTGGTCGTAGCGGGCTCGCACCGCACCGCCGTCACCCCGTGCCCGGCACACTCGTTCGATCACCTGCAATGCGAGACAATCCGGCTCCCCACGTCACCGGCAGAATCCTGGAAGAGTCGAATCAAGAAAATCCCGGCGGGATCACACAGAGCTGAGCGGCCTCGGTTACTCGACAGGCGCGTGATGCAGGGGCGCGTCCCTGTCGGCACTCTGGACGCGCCACTGCCCAGCCGGTGGTGAACAAGCCTCAGGACTGATGGAGTGATCGGCTCCCGGAAGCGTCCCGGCTTCCGGGAGCCGCCCCACGTATGCCGACGCCGCACATGACATGGCCTCTCCCAGGTCCGGTAGGGACTCGAATCCCTGACCAGGGTTGAGTTGCGGTGCCACGGATTCCAGCGAGTTCGCGGCGAAGAAGGACCTCAGGTCGGTTGTTGCGCTGCCTCCGTCCGGTCGACAGTGACCTGAGGCCCGCATCGCCCGCTGGGAAGCGAGCGGCACCCAGCACGAGGAGAAGGACGGGGAGCTCACCGAGCGGTGAGCCGGCCCTCGCCGGTTCCCGCCCAGTGGTTGTCCACGGCCGGACAGGAACCGGCGGGGGCCGGAATCCAATTTTGCCGGAATCTGGTGATGCCGGCCCCCGCCGGTCGCGGGACTCTAGCGACCGAAGAACAACCGGTCGAAGTCCAGGCGCACGACCGACCAGTCCCAGGTGGTCAGGGCGTACTCGGAGACCAGCTTTCCGGCGTTGCGCCAGCCTTCGTCGGACGCCGTGACGGCCAACACACGTTCGACGGCTTCCTCCGGCGTACCCACGACCCATTCGGCCGGATAGAGCGTTCCTGCACCGTGTCTGCCACCGGCGAAGAACGGCCAGTCACGGACCACCGGGACGGCACCGCTGGCCGCCCCTTCCATGAGCCCCACGTGGCAGCCCTCGCGCACCGAGGTGCTGAGGATGACGCCGACGTCCTCCAATTCCCCGGCGACGTCGTCGGTCGCGCCGATGCGTACGACCACACCGTTCTCCACCAGTGGTGCGAGAGCCTTCTCCAGCTTCCGTGAGTACGCCTTGGCCGCGTTGCTGGGCTTGCTCATCTCCCCGCCGATCAGGATCAGCCGGTAGCGCTCGTCCCGCCGGCGCAGTTGCTCAAGGACCTTCAGGGCCCAGAGCGGGTCCTTTGCGACCTGACCGATGCCGACCATCCCCAGGTTGAACCGGGTGGACGGGTCCTTCGAGCGTCGGAAGTTGGCCAGGTCCATGCCGTTGTCGATCACATGAGTGCGGGGCGCCAGTTCCCCGCCGAGCCCCGGAATGGCCGCCTTTGCCAGGTCCCGGACATGGTCGGCGACGAACACCAGGTCGTCCACGCGCGAGAAGTCCATCATGTGGGGCCACCGCGAGAACGCCTCGTAACTGTGCAGCCGGACGATGATCCTCGTGTCTCCGGGATCGATCGCGGTGAAAAGGGCCGCGGGAGCCACACACCAGTCCACGAACACGGTGTCGGCCCAGTCCAGATAGGGCCTCAGTTGCTGCTCTGCAGCGTGCGCGAAGAGCGGGTCGCCGCCGAGCCGGTGCTCGATGTGGCGTTGGGCAGCGCCGTTGAGCCGTTGCATGCCAGGGTGTTCGGCCATGTCGAGAAACCTCAGCTCGACGTCCGGGCTGGCTCCGTAATGCGACCGGATGAGGTGCAGGAAGTTCGCGTTGGCGGTGGTGGCCACGAGCAGCCGCAGCGGCCGGTCCTTCGGCGGGGCCGCAGCCGGTGTCACCCTGCCCTTCGCCTCGACCGCGGTGCGGGCCGCCGCCGACTTCCTGAACGGAGCAGTGAACCCGGCAGGGTTCTCGGCCAGTGGGCTGGAGACCTGGTCGATGTGGACGACACGGTGGAAGGCCAGCTTCATGGCTTCCAGAACGGACTTTGACGCCTCGGTCAGGTTGCCGGCCTCCTGATACGTGTCGGCCAACTCCAGATGGGCCCCTACCGCCTCGGCGAGGTTGCCGGGCGTGCGGCCGTTACGGATGCTCCTCCATGCCAGGTCGTTCGAGAGACGGGCTCTTCTGGCCGGGTCGGAGAGCTTCCGTGCGGCCGCTCGGGCCGTGGCGAGTGCTCCGGACTGGCGGCCGGCCAGCCACATGCCTTCGATGACCTGCTCGGTGGCCGCCAGGCGCAGCGGCTCGGAGACTCCTGGGGCGGAGACGGCGGCACGCCAGGCGCGGGCCCCGACGCGGGTGCGCAGGATGAGCGGCCCGGTGGCGTTGCGCAGCAGATCGGCGGGCAGGCCGCGCAGTCGGCGCCGCAGCCCGTCGGTAGCCACGGCGACCGGGCTCGGCACGTGCTCGGGCAGCACCGTGCCAACCTGCTCCCGCCGCCGTTCCACGGCCCGCAGACCGGCGGCGATCCCGAAGCACACCTCTGGGGTCCGCTGGGATTGGGCGACGCGCCAGGCGCTGTAGACGGCGCGGTTGTCGAGCGCGACGACCACATCGGCGGAGCGCAGGGTCGCGCGGGCCGACCGGTCGTGCTCGAGGTGGAACCAGAGCCGCTCGGGGGCGGGCATCGCTTCCGTCCTGCGCCGCATGTGTTTGCCGGCCGAACCGCGGGCAGGCACCTTGTACAAGGTGGCCCAGCCCAGGTCATCCTCCATGTCGGCAGACTTGAAGCTACCGACCAGATGTACCCGCGCACCCCGTTCCTGGTATGTCCTCAGGGCCGCCGCAATCACGGCCGGACGGGGTGTCGAGCCCGCGATCATCACTACATCGGTCATGCGCCGGGACCTCCGGAAAGTGCGGGCCGCTGGCCGAGTACCAGAGAGCTCAGGCGCTGTACGGCAGCTGACATCAGGGAATCACGGGCGTAGGTGGTCCCATGGTCGCGGGCGGCGGCACGCTGTTCGGGCGAGGCCTCCACCGCCATGCGGGCGGCCTCACAGAACGCGTCGGCCAGTTGTTCCTCGTCCAGACCGCGGGGGCCGGTCCACAGCGGGTGTCCCTCCAGCAGTCGTGAGGCGTCGTGGTCAGCCGCATGCATGGAAACGATCGGCAGCCCGGCTGCCATGTATTCGTAGACCTTGCCGGAGGTCATGTACGGGCCGCCGATGATGACGAGCACCAACGCGTCCCACGCGGCGTAGACGCTGGCGACCTCCGCCTTCGGTACCGGGCCGCCCACGACCACACCGTCTTCGGCCGCGGCGCGCAGCACCTCGATATGCCGGTTGGCTTCGCGGTTGGCTCCCGCACCGATGTGTCCACGCACCTCGAACCTGGCATCGGCGAGGAGCGGTTCCCGGCCGCGCGCGGTCCGCCACGCGGCGAGCACCGATTCCAGCAGCGGTACGGAGAAGCTGACCGTGCCGAGGTGACCGAAGACCAGACTGCTCGCCTCGTCCGGACGAGGCGACGGCTGGGGCACGCTGTCGCGGTCGTAGCCGTTGCGCACCACGTGGATACGGTCGGCGTGCTCCGGGTACCGGGCACGGTAGAAGTCGGCAATCTGGTCGTTGACCACCCAGAGCGACTGGGCGTGCTCCAGCAGGTCCAGCTCCCAGCGTCCGGCCTCGGAGTCCTTGGGGAACGCCTCGACGCCATCGATGACGTCCAGGGACCAGCCATCGCGGAAGTCCACGGCATACGGGACCCGGTGCTCGTCCCAGAGCCTGCGGACGGCAGCGAGCTGGACGTACGGCACACAGCTGGCCAGGACGAGATCGGCAGGCCGTTCGCGGTGCAGGTCGAGCGCGGCCTGTTCCATGGCCCCTCGCCAAGCGCCGAAGACCGGTTCGGGGAAGTTCTGGAGCGCCTCGGCCCGATACCCCTGGAGCCACTTGCCCGGGTCCAGGGCACGCTCCTCGGAGAACAGCCGGATGTCCGTCTCCAGGTCGACGCGCGAGAGGGGCAGCTCCACCACCCTGATCCGCTTGTCCACGGACTCCGAGAGCGTGTGGTCCAGACCGGAGTCGCGGATCCAGGACTCCTCCGTGATCGTGACCACGGTGACGTCCCAGCCCTCAGCGGCAAACTGGTTGGCGGTCTCCCTCATCCGGAATGCGCAACTCTTTGCGGCTGGGGGAAACCCGATGGCGAAATACAGCAGATGCGGACGGGGTCCGCTTCGCTCATCCATGCTTGGCACTTCAGTCATTCCTGTTCTGCTGAGTATCGGAGTTGTTTTCCGTAGCGCCTCGTGACCCGGTCGGCCGGGCGGCCGTGTCTCGCGTCGGGGCAGGCCCCCGTGCCGGAGGCACCAACCGGCCCAGGCCGACTCGATCGGCCATGCCGTGGTCCGCCGCCGAGGAGGAGACTGCCGACACCGGCGGCGGCCGCCGCCTCCAGCAGGGTGTGCAGTCCGTCGACGTTCTCGCGGTAGTGGTGAAGCGGGCGCTCGACGGATTCGGTGACCTGCTTCTTGCCCGCGATGTGCACGATGCCGGTCACCGCGTGGCCGGCCAGGACCCGGTCGACCGGCCCACGGTCCAGGACCGATCCCACGACCAGCGGTACGCCTCCCGGCAACCGCTCGGCCCGGCCGGTGCTGAGTTCGTCGAGGACGACGACGGACTCCCGGCCCGCCGTCTCCTCGACCACATGGGATCCGATGTGCCCGGCCCCGCCGGTGATCGGCCAGGTCATGGTCAGCCGCCGATGACGACGCGGCGGACGCCCTCCCAGCGGGCCGGGTCCGTCGTGCGGCGGCCGTCGACCAGGACACGGACGTCCGGGAGGTCGGCGGCGGCCAGCTCGCGGTACTCCGCGTGGTCGGCCTGGAGGATCGCGGCGGTGACGGTCTGACCCTCGTGCGGGACGAGACCGTGCGCGGTCAGCTCCTCGGCCGTGTACATCGGGTCGGAGACGAACGGCACCGCACCGCGCGCCTTCAGCGCTTCGACGGTCGGGAACACGCCGGAGAATGCGGTCTCCTTCACACCGCCGCGGTAGGCCGCGCCCAGTACCAGCACGCCCACCCCGTCCAGGTCGCCGTAGGCGGCGGCAAGCAGGTCGACCGCGTACTCGGGCATGGCCGCGTTGGCCTCGCGCGCCGAACGCACCACGGTCGCCGAGGGGTCGTTCCACAGGTACATCCGCGGGTAGATCGGGATGCAGTGGCCACCGACGGCGATGCCGGGCTGGTGGATGTGGCTGTAGGGCTGGGAGTTGCAGGCCTCGATGACCTTGAGGACGTCGATGTTCTGCTGGTCGGCGAAGCGGGCGAACTGGTTCGCCAGGCCGATGTTGACGTCGCGGTAGGTCGTCTCGGCGAGCTTGGCCAGCTCGGACGCCTCCGAAGTACCGAGGTCCCAGACGCCGTTGGGACGCGGCAGGTCGGTGCGGTCATCGAAGTCCAGGACCGACTCGTAGAAGGAGACACCGTGCGCCGCCGAGGCCTCGTCGATGCCGCCGACCAGCTTCGGGTAACGGCGCAGATCGGCGAAGACCCGTCCGGTGAGCACCCGTTCCGGGGAGAAGACCAGGTGGAAGTCCTCGCCTGCCTTGAGACCGGAACCCTCTTCGAGCATCGGCGCCCAGCGGGTACGGGTGGTGCCGACCGGCAGCGTGGTCTCGTAGCTGACCAGGGTGCCCGGCTTGAGCCCGGCGGCGATCGCCTTGGTCGCGGAGTCCATCCAGCCGAAGTCCGGGGTGCCCTCCGCGTCGACGAAGAGCGGGACGACGACCACGACGGCCTCGGACTGCGCGACCGCGGCCGCGGTGTCCGTCGTCGCGCTCAGCAGGCCCGCCTCGACGGTCTCCTTGAGCTTGACGTCGAGGTCGTGCTCACCGGGGAAGGGTTCGACGCCCGCGTTGACCAGCTCGACGACCTTCTCGTTGACGTCGGCACCGATCACCCGGTGTCCCTTGGCGGCGAACTGCACGGCGAGCGGCAGACCGATCTTGCCGAGGGCCACTACACAGATGTTCATGGGGATTACTTCCTCTTGGAGCGCATGGCGCCGGTCAGCCGGGGTCGCAGCCGCGAGCCCAGCGACGGCTTGGGCGGATGGAGCGGACCGGTGCTGATCACCACGCGCCCTTTGGAGTTGATCCGTGCCGCGGCGCGGTACGGATCCGATTCGCTGTGCCATCTGCGGGCCAGCGGCATGGGCTGCCCGACGCCGCGTACCGGTATCTCGTACGTGTCACCGGCCACGTCGACGAAGACCCGCACCCCGCGCTTGACCTTACGGGGAGCCAGCGGGATCAGCGCACGCAGCAGGGTGGCCTGGCCGTCGTCGGCGAGTTCGCAGGTGAACTCGCCCTCCGCCGGAGGGAGGTCGTGCCCCTCCGGCAGACGGCGGGCGCGCGCCTTGTCGGCGCTCTTGGGCATGGCTCCCTCGACGAGGCGAACCACCGCGGAGCCGGTGTCGCCGACCACACCGATCCGTACCGTCAGCGCCAGCGCCAGCGCCTCACCGGTCTGCACCCACCCCGACTCGACCAGTTCGGTCTTGTTGGCGAGCCGGCCGGGGACGATCTCCCCGACCAGTTCGAAGCAGCGGTCGGGGAGTTCCAGGCCGGCGTCGCGGAACCCGGGGTACCGGGCGAAGGCCCGGCCGTCCTCCAAGTGGAAGGGCGGCGCACCGTGCTCGGCCTCTTCGCTGATCGCGCGGCAGAGTTCGTCGACGGCGCCGCGCTGTGCGAGCCGGAGCCTCGCCCGGAGCTTGACCGGGAGCGAGTCACTCAGCGGGTCGGTCAGATAGCTGTCGGAGAGCCGGGTGATGCCGGCGCAGATCTCGCGCTTCGTCTCGTCGTCGAGCCCGACGAAGTCGTCCTGGATGAGCTTGGAGAGTTCCCAGGTGAAGTGCCGCTTGAGGACGGCGTCCCGGTCCGGCCCGGCCTCGATCAGCCCGGCCGCACGGTCCATGATCAGGCGGGTGCAGCGCAGCCGTGCCAGATGGTCGGCACGGTAGGTGATGTTGCTGGCGTCCCCGCGCTTCACCGCGTAGTAACAGGTGTAGTCGGCGACCACGGATATCCTGCGGGCCCGGACGCACGCCTCGATGGTGAAGGGCTGGTCGCTGCCGACCGGCATGTCCTCGGGGAAGCGCAGCTTGTACTGCTCCACGAGGTCGCGGCGGAAGAGCTTGGTGTTGGCCAGCGCGAACGGCAGATCGCGTCCGTAGAGGCTGACGTCGGAGTCATTGGCCCGGTAGAGCGACTGGCGCACGTACCGGCCGTTGGTGCCGACCATCTTGCCTATGACGACATCGGATTCGTTGGCGTCGGCGCAGGTCACCATCCGCTCCAGCGCCTCCTCGCCGAGGTAGTCGTCGGAGCCGATGAAGTAGACGTACCTGCCCGTGGCGAGTTCCAGGGCCCGGTTGCTCGGCATCGCCGGGCCACCGGAGTTGGGCTGGTGAACGACCTTGATCGTACCGGGATAGCGCTCGGCGAAGCGGTCGAGCTCGGCGCCGCTGTCGTCCGTCGAACCGTCGTCGACCGCGACGACCTCCAGCCGGTCCACACCTATGGACTGCCCTACCAACGAGTTCAGGCATTCGGTGAGGTAGGGCATGGTGTTGTACACGGCCACGACGACCGTCACATCAGGAACAGTCACCTCGGTGGCTCCCTCGACGGGTGGACGCCTACTACCGGGAAGCAGTCGTGCGCTGATCTCAGGTCCCATGTGCGGCCAGCTCCTCCACGAAGGTCGTGACGGTGCGTCCGCTCCTCGCCGATTCCAGTACCGCTGCGGCGACCTCGACCGTACGCAGCCCCTCCCGCAGCGTGCAGATGTCCTTCGAGACGCCGCGCACCGCGTCCCGGAACAGCTCGTGCTCGACCAGCAGCGGCTCGCGCTTGGCAATGGCGTACCGGATCATGTCGCCCTCGGAGACACCGCGGAAGGCCTGGAGCGCCTCCCACTCGGTGGCCACGGCGGCGTTCGAGTGGAAGGTGAGGTCGGCGGTGAGGGTGTCGGCGATGAAGGTGCCGCGTTCACCGGTGACGGAGGTGAAGCGCTCCTTGAGCGGGCTCAGCCAGTTGACCAGGTGGTTGACCATGGTTCCGTCGGAGAGCTGGCCCACGGCGGAGACCATGTCCTCGTGCGGGCGACCGGACTTCGACACGGTGTGGGCCGCGATCGAGGTGTACGTCTGCCCCGTCACCCAGCCGGTCAGGTCGATGTCATGGGTGGCGAGGTCCTTGACCACGCCGACATCGGCGATGCGGTGCGGGAACGGCCCCTGCCTGCGGGTGACGACCTGGAAGACCTCGCCCAGTTCGCCCGCCTCCAGCCGGGAGCGCAGCGACCGCAGTGCCGGGTTGCAGCGCTCGATGTGGCCGACGCCTGCCACCAGACCGCGCGACTCGAAGGCGTCCACCAGCCGTCGGGCGCCTTCCACGGTGTCGGCGACCGGCTTCTCGATCAGCGCGCAGACACCGGCTTCGGCGAGCTGAAGGCCGACTTCCTCGTGCAGTGCGGTGGGGCAGGCCACGACCGCGTAGTCGACTCCGAGGGAGAGGAGCTCCTCGACCGTGGACAGGACGGGGGCACCCTGCGCCCAGCCGTTCTTGTCCCCCATCGGGTCGACGACGCCGACCAGTTGTACGCCCTCCAGACCGGCCAGCACGCGGGCGTGGTGGCGGCCCATCGAGCCGAGGCCGACCAGGCCGGCTCTCAGTCCTGCGGTCACTGTATTTCTCCCAGCGAGTTCACGGCGCCGACGATGCGGTCCAGGTCCTCCGACGACAGCGAGGGGTGCACGGGAAGCGAGACGACCTCGGCGGCGGCGCGCTCGGTCTCCGGCAGGTCCCAGATCCGGCCCGCCTTCTGGTCGGGCTCCCAGTACGGCTTCAGCCGGTGGATCGGGGTCGGGTAGTACACGGCGTTGCCGATGCCCGCCTCGGTCAGCCTGGCCATGGCCGCGTCACGGTCACCCTGCACCCTGATGGTGTACTGGTGGTAAACGTGGCGTGCCCCCTCGGCAACGGGCGGCACGGTGACGCCGGGCGCGCTGATGTGCCGGTCGAGGTAGGCGGCGTTGGCGCGCCGCTGCTCGGTCCAGCCGTGCACCTTTCCGAGCTGCACGCGGCCGACCGCGGCGGAGACGTCGGTCATACGCATGTTGGCGCCGACGATCTCGTTGGCGTACCGCTGCTCCATACCCTGGTTGCGCAGCAGCCTCAGGGTGCGTGCGACCTCGGCGTCGGCGGTGGTGACCATGCCTCCTTCGAGGGAGTGCATGTTCTTGGTGGGGTAGAAGCTGAAGGTGCCACCGGCACCGAAGGCGCCGACCGGCTTGTCGCCCAGGGCGGCGGTGTGTGCCTGGCAGGCGTCCTCGACCACGGCGAGGCCGTGCTTGTCGGCCAGCGGCATCAACCGGTCCATGGCGGCCGGGTGACCGTACAGATGGACGGGCATGATCGCGGCCGTGCGGGGTGAGACGGCTGCCTCGACGGCGGCCGGGTCCAGACAGAAGCTGCCCGGCTCGATGTCCGCGAAGACCACGTCGGCACCGACCAGGCGGACCGCGTTGGCGGAGGCCGCGAAGGAGAACGACGGGACGATGACCTCGTCACCGGGGCCGATCCCCAGGGCGAGCAGCAGAAGATGGAGCGCCGAGGTGCCCGAGTTGACCGCGACGCAGTGGCGTCCGTCGACCAGCTCCGAGAAGCCTTCCTCGAAGGCCGCGACCTCCGGGCCTTGTACGACCCGGCCGCTGCGCAGCACGCGCACGGCGGCCTCGATCTCCTCCTCGCCGATCACCGGCCGCGCCGCAGGGATGGGTTCCCTGGTGTCGCTCGACATGGACATCCTCCTCGAACAACGCAAGAGCTGTGGGCGGCGATGACTCCAGGGGCATGCGAATGCCGGATGAGGCTCCGCCGCCCCGGCACATGGCCGATTCCGTTTCGATACAGTGCGGACAAAATCGCCCCATGTCGCGAAACTCGCATATTCGTGACATAAAGGACAATTTACTCAAACCAAGACTAGCGACCACGTCGATAAGCATTCTTAGGAACGACATATGCGACGACAGCCGCGTCACATTATCAGGGTTTTCACAGCCGGTTTCCTGAAGGTAACGCACAACCGGATGCGCCCCGAACGCTCCGCATCCGCCACCGCATGAAAAAAGGAGGTGCGGACCCCTGCGGGGCCCGCACCCCCTTCATCGCACAGCGATCGTCGGTCAGCTCGCGCTGTCGACCGATACCGCTGTCTGCGACGACTGCTCCGCGGCGACCGTCTTCTTCGCCGCAGTCTTCTTGGCGGTCGTCTTCTTCGCCGCAGTCTTCTTCGCGGTCGTCTTCTTGGCCGCCGTCTTCTTCGCCGCCGTCTTCTTGGCCGCAGTCTCCTTGGCCGCAGTCTCCTTGGCAGCCGCCTTCTTCGCGGTGGCCTTCTTCGCGGTCTTCCGGGCCGTCTTCTTCGCCGGGGCCGGCGCTTCCCCGGTGTCCGGAGCCTGGCCGGCATCGACCGGCTCGGCAGCGGGCTCCGCTTCGGCCTCGGGCTTCGGCTCGGTGGGACCGGTGACCACGACGACCTCTGCCGCGTCCGCGCCTACGGGCGAGCCCGCGGGGGCGGTGACCTTGCGGGTCACCCGGCGACGGGCACGCGGCGGGGCGGCCTCGGGCTGCGGCGCCTCTACGACCGGCTCCGGCTCCACGACCACGACCGTCTCGGGCGCCGGCTCCACGACCACGACCGTCTCCGGCTCGGCAGCCGGGGAGGCCTTGGCCGACACGGGAGCCTCGACCGGCTCGGCCGGGGCCGGCGA
This sequence comes from Streptomyces sp. NPDC052052, assembly GCF_040680455.1. Taxonomy (NCBI): domain Bacteria; kingdom Bacillati; phylum Actinomycetota; class Actinomycetes; order Kitasatosporales; family Streptomycetaceae; genus Streptomyces; species Streptomyces sp. NPDC052052. Next base: position 113,471 of record NZ_JBFAWU010000015.1, read on the forward strand.
GCCCGCAGGGGCGGTCGCCTTGCGGGTCGCCCGACGGCGAGCACGCGGCGGGGCGGCCTCGGGGGCCACCTCGGGCTGCGGCGCCTCGACGACCGGCTCCGGCTCCACGACCACGACCGTCTCGGGCGCCGGCTCCACGACCACGACCGTCTCCGGCTCGGCAGCCGGGGCGGGCGCCGCCGCGGCCTTCGGGGCCGACGTCCTACGGGTCGCACGGCGTCGGCCGCGACCGCGGGAGGCAGCTGCCTCGGCCTCGGCGGCGCTGCTGTACAGCTCCTCGTCCGGGGCGAACTCCGGCTCGGCCAGCGCAACCGGGGCAGCCACCTCGGCGGCGACCTCGGCCTCGGTCTCGGCCTCGGCCTCGGACACACGCTCGGCCACGTGCTCGTGGTCCAGCTCGTGCTCATGGCCCGCGCCGCCCCGACCGCGCTTCTTGGAACGCTTGCCGTTGCCACCGCCACCGACCGAGGTCGGCTGCTCCATGTGCACGATCACGCCACGCCCGTTGCAGTGGACGCAGGTCTCGGAGAAGGACTCCAGGAGGCCCTGGCCCACCCGCTTCCGGGTCATCTGGACCAGGCCCAGCGAGGTGACCTCGGCGACCTGGTGCTTCGTACGGTCGCGTCCCAGGCACTCCAGCAGACGCCGGAGCACCAGGTCCCGGTTGGACTCCAGCACCATGTCGATGAAGTCGACGACGACGATGCCACCGAGATCCCGCAGCCGCAGCTGGCGCACGATCTCCTCGGCCGCCTCCAGGTTGTTCTTGGTGACGGTCTCCTCGAGGTTGCCGCCCTGCCCGGTGAACTTGCCGGTGTTGACGTCGACGACGACCATCGCCTCGGTCTTGTCGATCACCAGCGAGCCGCCGCTCGGCAGATAGACCTTCCGGTCCAGCGCCTTCATCAGCTGCTCGTCGATCCGGTACGTCGCGAAGATGTCGACCTCGGAGGTCCACCGCGACAGCCGGTCCGTCAGGTCGGGCGCCACCTGGGAGACGTACCCGTGGACGGTCTCCCATGCGTCGTCGCCACTGACGATGACCTTGGAGAAGTCCTCGTTGAAGATGTCGCGGACAACCCGGACGGTCATGTCCGGCTCGCCGTACAGCAGCGTCGGCGCGTTGGAGCTGCCGGTGCTCTTCGACTTCTTCTGGATGTCCTCCCACTGCTGCTGCAGCCGCTCGACATCGCGACGCAGCTCGTCCTCGCTCGCACCCTCCGCCGCGGTACGGACGATGACACCGGCGTCCTCGGGAACGATCTTCTTGAGGATGGTCTTCAGCCGGGCCCGCTCGGTGTCGGGCAGCTTGCGGCTGATGCCGGTCATCGAGCCCTCGGGCACATAGACCAGGTACCGGCCGGGCAGCGAGACCTGGCTGGTCAGACGGGCGCCCTTGTGGCCGATCGGGTCCTTGGTCACCTGGACCAGGACGGACTGGCCGGACTTGAGCGCGGTCTCGATGCGGCGCGGCCCGTGGGCCATGCCGAGGGCCTCGAAGTTCACCTCACCGGCGTACAGGACGGCGTTGCGGCCCTTGCCGATGTCGACGAAGGCCGCCTCCATGGACGGCAGAACGTTCTGCACCTTGCCCAGGTAGACGTTGCCGACGTAGCTGGTGGACTGCTCCTTGTTGACATAGTGCTCGACGAGCACGTTGTCCTCGAGCACGCCGATCTGGGTGCGCTCGCCGTTCTGCCGGACGACCATCACCCGCTCGACGGCCTCGCGGCGCGCCAGGAACTCGGCCTCGGTGATGATCGGGACACGACGACGGCCCTGCTCACGGCCTTCACGGCGGCGCTGCTTCTTCGCCTCCATACGGGTCGAGCCCTTGATGGACTGAACCTCGTCGAAGCCCGTGCCGTGCTCGCGCTCCTCCTTCTTGCGGGGCTCGCGGACCTTGACGACCGTACGCTCCGGGTCGTCCGCCGCACCCTCGGCCTCGGCCGAGACGTCACCACTGCGACGACGGCGACGACGGCGACGACGGCTGCTGCTGGAGCCGGCGGACGTCTCGTCCTCCCCGTGCTCCTCGTGCTCCTCGTGCTCCTCCGCCTCCTGGGCGTGCTCCTGGTCCTCCTCGGCGTGCTCGGCAGCGGCCTCCTCGCCGTGCTGCTCCGCGGCCTCGTCACCCTCACCGGCTTCGCCACGACGACGGCGACGGCCTCCGCGACGGCGACGGCGCGAAGGCCGGTCCCCGTACTCGTCCGTCTCCCCGCCCTCGTGCTCGGCCTCGGCCTCGGCCTCCTGCTCGAGCTCCTCCACGTGCTCCTCCACCGCGGCAGCGGCGGCCGGCTCGGCGGCCTCCCCGCGACGGCGGCGACGGCGACGCGAACCGCCCTGCGGCGCGGCCTCGGCGGCCTCCGGGGTGGCGGTCGGCTCCTCGGCCGGCTCGATCTCTTCCGGGGCCTCTACGTGACGGGAAGCGGCAGCGGCGGCGGCCGCGGTCTCCGGGGTCTGGAACATCGGCTCGGAGAAGACCGGCGCCTGGAACACGGCCACGGCGGGGCGCGTCACCCGACGGCTCTTCTGCGCGGGTTCCTCGGCCCTGCCGGTGAACTCCGGCCGTCCGGCAGCGGCAGTGGCCCTGCGGCGCTGACGGCCGCGCGGGGCCGCTTCCTCGACCTCGACGGGCTCGGCGGCCAGCTCCTCGACCGCGGCCTCGGGCAGGCTCTCGCCGGTTTCCTCGACGACCTCGGCGGGCTCGATGATCTCAGCGGCCTCGGCGGCCTTCGGCGCACCCGCCGGAGCGGTCGCCTTGCGCACCGCACGACGGCGTCCGCGCGGGGCCTTCGTAGCCTCGACGGGCTCGGCCGCCTCGGTGACCACTGCTTCGGCTTCCTCGGCTTCGGTGGGCGCGGCAGGCTCGGCCGCCGCCTCCACATGCTGCGGCGCACCGGCCGGAGCCGATGCCCTGCGCCGGGTACGACCGCGCGGCGCGGCAGCGGCCGGCTCGGGCTCGGCGACCGGCTCGGGCTTGGGCTCGGCTGCCGCGGGCGTCGCTTCCTCGACGATCTCGACGGCCTCGGCCGCCTTCGGCGCACCCGCCGGAGCGGTCGCCTTGCGCACCGCACGACGACGTCCGCGCACCGGCGGAGCCGCCTCCACGACCTCCGCCTCGGGCTCGGCAACCGGCTCGGGCTCGACAGCGGCCTCGGGCGCGACGGGCTCGGCGGCCTTCGGCGCACCGGCCGGAGCGGTCGCCTTGCGCACCGCACGACGACGTCCGCGGGCCGGCGGAGCCGCTTCCACGGCCTCCGCCTCGGGCTCGGCAACCGGCTCGGCTGCTGCGGGAGTGGCTTCCTCGACGGCCTCGGCGGCCTTCGGCGCACGGGCCGGGGACGTCGCCTTGCGCACCGCACGGCGACGCGCACGCACCGGCGGCGCGGCTTCTGCCGCCGGAGCGCTCTCGGCTTCGGCGGTGTTCTCGGACACTGCGGCGTCAACGGCCGGTATGGCCGGGGCCGCGCTGCTCTGCGCCTCCGCCACCGGCGGGCCTGCCGGGCGGGACGCTGCACGGCGCCTGCGGCGCGGTGGCAGCTTGTCCCCGGGGGCGTTGTTCTCTTCGATGTTCCCGGTGGTGCCGGGTTCGATGGACTGGGGCATGCGGGCGGTTCTCCCGTCAGGCTCCCGGGCGCCGCGTCCGGTTCCGGTCCGGCACAGTCCGCGTGATGTTCGCGAGACCGCCGTCCGGGGCGCGGGCGCCGCACGGGAACTCAATGTCTGGCTCGCCGGTTCCGTACGCGAAGTGCGGACGGCCTGGCGAAAGTCTTATGGGTCATCGCGCGGTCCGACCCAGGTGGCTCCCGAGTCGCAGGACTGCGCTGCAACGACCGCCTTACGCGGAACCTGCACCTTCCGGCGCCGTCGCGACGGCGGTCCCGGCGGCCGTGGGTGGAGCGGCCGGGGCTGCCTCGCGGTCGGGCGCGAGCGGGTCGGTCACCGTGCCGGACTCCTCGTCGAAGAGCCCCTGCGCCAGCCTGGTCACCGCTGCGGGGACCGGCGGCGCCAGGTCGGCCACAACGTGGAGACCGGACAGGACGTCGTCGGGCCGCACGGCAGGTGTCACGTGCCGTACAACCAGCCGCAGTATCGCACAGGGCCTGTCCGCGGGCCTATCAGGCTGTGGATCAAGGACCTGCAGGTCGACCACGGCGCCACGGGCGTCGAAGGTCCGCACGCCGTTCTTCGCCCGGCGCTGGACCTCGACGGTCTCGGCCCCGTTGAAAGCGGCCACGGCCTTGACGGCCTCCTCGGTGGTGACTCCGTCGAGGCGCAGCTCCCAGACAGACGCGGTCAGCCGCTCGGCGAGACCCGAGGTACGGGCCTCCACGGCGTCGGTGATGTCCAGACCGTCCGGGAGCGAGGCGTCGAGCTGCTCGCGCAGCACGGCCGGATCCCGGGCCTCGGTGAGCGCGATCTCCAGGAACTCGGCCTCACTGCCCGTGCCGGTGGGGGCGGCATTGGCGTACGACACCTTCGGGTGCGGAGTGAAGCCCGCCGAGTAGGCCATGGGCACCTCGGAGCGGCGCAGTGCCCGCTCGAAGGCACGCTGGAAGTCACGGTGGCTGGTGAACCGGAGGCGGCCGCGCTTGGTGTAGCGCAGTCGGATGCGCTGCACCGCCGGTGCGGGCGGCGGGCCTTCGGGCTGTCGCTTGCCCAGTGGTTCTTCTCCTCGGTGCGGGGCGGACGCGGTGGCACGCCGCCCTCGAAATGCGGATGGCCCGGGGTGTCCGGTCCGGCTCACCCCCGCTCGGCGTTCTGCTCTCCGAGCGAGGAGATCTCTGGTTCGGGCGCCGCGCGGGGCACAGTCGTTGTACTACCCAGAGTACGCGCATGGGCGCCCCCCGGTTCCCGCAGCTCGGGCACCCCGGGCCCGCCGACCAGTGCCCGCCACGCGTCCCGGCGCGCCCGTGCCACGGCCGCGCGGGCCGTACGCAGCGCCGCTCGGGCCGTACGCGCCACCTCGACGGCGGCCCTCCTCGCGGGGGCCCAGACGGCGTCCCGCAGGAAATGCCCCACCGGGGTGCACACCGCGCGGTGGATCCAGACGGCGGGCGCCCCGATCAGATGCCACACCAGCCAGGCGACGGCCCGGCCCACGGCCCGCGAGACATGTCCCGCGATGCGCCAGGCGACACCGAAGGCGGCGACGGTCTCCCGGCACACCGGGACGAGTACCCGGCGGCAGAACCAGACGAGCGGGGCGACGAGCAGCCGCTCGACCAGCCACACCGCCACCGCCCACAGTCCGCGCGCGACGGCGGCGATCCCGCGCGCCAGCAGGACGAGCAGCCGGACGACGCCGTGACCGAGCGGGGTGAGCACCGCCCGGTACACCCAGACCGACGGCCGTACCACCAGCTGGTCCACCAGCCAGCCGACGGCGAGCGCGAGAGGGACCAGGACGCACCGCCACAGGACGGCCACCGGGCGCACGAACAAGGCAGTGAGCAACCGGCCGGCCGCGGCGGCGATCCACCGCGCGGCAGGGACGAGCAGGTCGCGGTACACCCGGCGCAGCCCGCGCCCGAGCGGCGTGAGCACCGCTCTGTACAGCCACGCCACCGGCGCCACGAGTCCGTAGCGCACCACCGGTACCAGCACATACCGCCAGAGCGCGACCCACGGCCACACGAGGACCGCCGCGGCCAGCCACAGCAGAGCCCGCCCGAGCGGGGTGAGCACCGCCCGGTACAGCCAGACCGCGGGGGCCACCACCACCGTCACGAACAGCCGCGACAGGGCCCGGCCCAGCGGGCGCAGCAGGCTGCGGTCGACGGCGCGGGCGCCCGCCGCCAGGGCGTCCCAGACCATCCGTACGGGCAGCACGATCACCAGCACCACGATCCGGACCGGTATCCGAATCAGGGCGGTGAGGCAGCCCTCGCCGGCTTCGTAGTGCCCCGGGGCCTGGGGCTTGCCGTAGTCCATGCCGTGCATGACGCGGCGGCCCGGTCCGGAGTTTCCCGGACCGGGCCGTCGTCACCGATCTGTCACCCGGACCGGGCGGCTACTTCTTGACCGACAGCGGCAGCAGCTTCTTGCCGGTGGGGCCGATCTGGATGCTCGTGTCCATCTGAGGGCAGACGCCACAGTCGAAGCACGGGGTCCAGCGGCAGTCCTCGACCTCGGTCTCGTCGAGCGCGTCCTGCCAGTCCTCCCAGAGCCAGTCCTTGTCGAGGCCGGAGTCCAGGTGGTCCCAGGGCAGGACCTCTTCGTAGGTCCGCTCGCGGGTGGTGTACCAGTCGACGTCCACGCCGTACTCGGGCAGCGTCTTGTCGGCCGCGGTCATCCAGCGGTCGTAGCTGAAGTACTCGCGCCAGCCGTCGAAGCGGCCGCCGGACTCGTAGACCGCGCGGATGACGGAGCCGACGCGGCGGTCGCCGCGCGAGAGCAGGCCCTCGACGATGCCGGGCTTGCCGTCGTGGTAGCGGAAACCGATGGAGCGGCCGTACTTCTTGTCGCCCCGGATCTTGTCGCGGAGCTTGGCCAGCCGGGCGTCGGTCTCCTCCGCGCCGAGCTGCGGGGCCCACTGGAACGGCGTGTGCGGCTTGGGCACGAAGCCGCCGATCGAGACCGTGCAGCGGATGTCGTTCTGGCCGGAGACCTCGCGGCCCTTGGCGATCACGTTGACCGCCATGTCACCGATCTGGAGGACGTCCTCGTCGGTCTCGGTGGGCAGCCCGCACATGAAGTACAGCTTCACCTGACGCCAGCCGTTGCCGTACGCGGTGGCGACGGTACGGATGAGGTCCTCCTCCGAGACCATCTTGTTGATGACCTTGCGCATGCGCTCGGACCCGCCCTCGGGGGCGAAGGTGAGACCCGAGCGACGGCCGTTGCGGGTGAGTTCGTTGGCCAGGTCCACGTTGAAGGCGTCGACGCGGGTGGAGGGCAGCGAGAGGCCGATCTTGTCCTCGGTGTAGCGGTCGGCGAGGCCCTTGGCGATCTCGCCGATCTCGGTGTGGTCCGCGGAGGAGAGCGAGAGCAGGCCCACCTCCTCGAAGCCGGTCGCCTTGAGACCCTTCTCGACCATCTCGCCGATGCCGGTGATGCTTCGCTCCCGCACGGGGCGCGTGATCATGCCGGCCTGGCAGAAACGGCAGCCGCGGGTGCAGCCGCGGAAGATCTCGACGGACATCCGCTCGTGGACGGTCTCGGCGAGCGGCACGAGGGGCTGCTTCGGGTACGGCCACTCGTCGAGGTCCATCACGGTGTGCTTGGACACCCGCCACGGCACACCCGACCTGTTGGGCACGACGCGGCCGATGCGGCCGTCGGGGAGGTACTCCACGTCGTAGAAGCCCGGGACGTACACGCCGCCCGTCTTCGCCAGCCGGAACAGCACCTCTTCCCGGCCGCCGGGGCGGCCCTCGGCCTTCCAGGCGCGGATGATCTCGGTGATCTCCAGGACGGCCTGCTCGCCGTCGCCGATGACCGCGCAGTCGATGAACTCCGCGATCGGCTCCGGGTTGAACGCGGCGTGGCCGCCGGCCAGCACGATCGGGTCGTCGACGGTGCGGTCCCGGGCGTCCAGCGGGATGCCCGCGAGGTCCAGGGCGGCGAGCATGTTGGTGTAGCCGAGCTCGGTCGAGAAGCTCAGCCCGAAGACGTCGAACGCCTTGACCGGGCGGTGGCTGTCCACGGTGAACTGCGGGACCTGGTGCTTGCGCATCAGTTCTTCGAGGTCCGGCCACACGCTGTAGGTGCGCTCGGCGAGGACGCCCTGGCGTTCGTTGAGCACCTCGTAGAGGATCATGACGCCCTGGTTGGGGAGTCCGACCTCGTACGCGTCCGGGTACATCAGGGCCCAGCGGACGTCGCACTCGTCCCACTGCTTGACGGTGGAGTTCAGTTCACCGCCGACGTACTGGATGGGCTTCTGCACATGCGGGAGCAGAGCTTCGAGCTGTGGGAAGACCGAATCGACAGACATCGCGCACTTTCGAGAGCGGGCAAGGGTGACCATCAAGCGTACCCCGGCGCTCAGCCTTCCAGCGCCGCCCGCAATCGCGGCCGGGACGCCCGGTGCCACACCTGCGGCAGCTCCCGCTCGCGGTCGGCGGCCTCCGCCTCCTCCCGCCCGTACAGCAGGCCCCAGGTGAACGTCGGCTCCCCCGCCGCGTGTGCCTGGACGGCCAGGGTGCGCAGGGCCTCGCGGGCCACGACGCTGTCCTGGTGGTCGCCGAGGAGGCTCTGGACGGCCTTCATCCGCCGGGCCAGCCGCCTGGCCGGTTTCCCGAGCGCGGGCCGGGCCGCCTCCGCGGCGTAGCGGGCGCGCTTGGCGGCCTTGCGGGCGTCGTGCAGGGCGAGGTCCCGGTCGTGGCCGGGCGGGAGGTCCAGGGCGTGGGCGACCCGGGCGGCGAGGCGTTCGTAGTCCTTGAGCACCGCACGCGGCAGTGCCCGTCCGGGGGCGCTGGAGGCCGCGGGCAGCAGCGGCGGGGCGGCGAGCAGGGCGTCGAGGCTCTCCAGGAGTGCCAGGTACCGCTCCCCGTCGAGCACGGCGACGGTCCGCCGGTGGGAGCCGCCGTGGCGCGCCACCGACCACAGGCGGAGCCTGGCGTCGACGGGGCCGAGGGTCAGGGTGCGGGGCAGGCGATCGAGGGCGGTCCGCAGCCGGGCCTCGAGGACCTCCTGGTCGCGCTCGACGCCGAGTTCGGTCGCCAGCCATTTCAGCTCGTCGCAGACCGGGTCCGTGACGTGTCGGTCGAGGATCTTCCGGTAGGTCCGCAGCGCGCTGCGGAGTCTGCGGGTCGCGACGCGCATCCGGTGCACGGAGTCGGGGAGGTCGCGGCGTACGGCGGGGTCGAGGTCGGTGATCGCCTCGGTCTGGTGGCGGACGTACGCGAGGACGTGGTCGCCGGCCGTGGTGGGTGGTGTCGCCGGGCTCGTGCTCCGGTCGTGCTCGTGCTGCTCGGGGGGGCCGGTCTCGGCGAGCGCCCTGGCCAGCTTGGACGGCAGTGCGGAGGGGTGGATGCCGGCCGTCCGCAGCCGGTGTTCGACGGCGTCGAGGAAGGCGGGGTCGCCGTCGTCGGCGAGTTCGACCTCGATCTCGGTCCAGTCGGCCGTGGCGCCGGTGCCCGTCAGCCGTTCGGCCCGCACGGTGTCGACGCTGACCTCGGCGAGCAGCGCGCCGTCGGTGTCGAGGAGGTGGTGGACGTCACGGCTGGTGCGCAGGCGCGCGACCGGGACGAGTGCGCTGGTGCGGATCCGGGAGCGGAGCAGGCCGGCGAAGGGGCGCGGGAGGGTGTCGGAGAGGGGTTGCCGGAGTTCGTCCCGGATACCGGTGGCGACCGGGAACTTGAGGTGCCAGCCGGCGTCGCTTCCTCCGGTGCGGCGGCGCAGGGTGAGGGAGCCGGCCATGAGCCGGAGGTCCTCGGTGTCGTAGTAGACGGCGTCCATGTCGCTGACGCCCTGGTGCGCGACGGCCGAGACCCCGGCCACCCGGCTGAGGTCGGGAAGCCGGGTGGCTGTGGTGGCTTCGTACTTCCGCTCGATCTCTCGCTTGGAGTCCGCCATGCACCGAATCTAGACGCGTTGCCTGCGGATGGGCAGTCCCGCGGTCCCGGGTCAGGCGCTTATCGGGCGCTGCACCCTGATGGACTGGAGCAGTCCGACGGCTACCCAGACGGCGAACATCGAGGACCCGCCGTACGAGACGAACGGCAGGGGAAGTCCGGCGACCGGCATGATGCCGAGGGTCATCCCGATGTTCTCGAACGCCTGGAAGGCGAACCAGGCGATGATCCCGGCGGCGACGATCGTGCCGTAGAGCTCGGAGGTCTCGCGGGCGATGCGGCAGGCGCGCCAGAGGACGATGCCGAGCAGAACGAGGATCAGCCCGGCGCCGAGGAAGCCGAGTTCCTCCCCTGCGACGGTGAAGACGAAGTCGGTCTGCTGTTCGGGGACGAACTGGCCGGTGGTCTGGGTGCCGTGGAAGAGGCCGGTTCCGGTGAGGCCGCCGGAGCCGATCGCGATGCGTGCCTGGTTGGTGTTGTAGCCGACGCCCGCGGGGTCGAGCGCGGGGTTGGCGAACGCGGCGAAGCGGGCGATCTGGTAGTCGTCGAGCAGGCCGAGCTGCCAGATGGCGACGGCACCGGCGACGCCCGTGCCGAGGAGGCCGAAGACCCAGCGGTTCGAGGCGCCGGAGGCCAGAAGGACGCCGAGCACGATGACGGCCATGACCATCACGGAGCCGAGGTCCGGCATTCCCATGACGATGATCATGGGGACGGCGGCCAGGCCGAGGGCCTTCGCCACGGTCCGGTGGTCGGGGTGGAGCTGGTCGCCCGCGTCGACGCGTTCGGCCAGCAGCATCGCCATGATCAGAATGATGGTGATCTTGGTGAATTCGGACGGCTGGAGCGAGAAGCCGCCGCCGATGATGATCCAGGCGTGCGCGCCGTTGACGGTGGCGCCGAGAGGTGTGAGGACCGCCAGCACGAGGAGCACCGAGAGGCCGTAGAGGATCGGGACGGCGCCGCGCAGGGTGCGGTGGCCGAGCCAGATCGTGCCGATCATCAGGGCGAAGCCGATGCCGGTGTTGAGGGCGTGGCGGAAGAGGAAGTAGTAGGGGTCCCCGTGGGTGAGCGAGTCACGCCCGCGGGTGGCGGAGTAGACCAGCAGGGAGCCGATGAAGGAGAGCGCGATCGCGGATCCGAGCAGCGGCCAGTCGAGTTTGCGGACGACGGAGTCCCGGGCGGCGAGTTTGCCCCAGGTGGAGCGCTCGGGGGCGTACCGCGAGACGGAGAAGCCGGCCATCAGTCACGCCTCCCGACCACTGCGGCGAGGGTCTGGCCCTCGGGGACCTTCTGTGAGTTGGGGTCGTACGGCTTGATCTGCGGGGCCTCGATCGAGCCGTCGTGCTGGATCTTCGGCAGGGACTTCTGCGGGGTGGGCAGGAGTGCCTTCTTGAGGTCCTGGTTGCCGGCGTCGTCGAGTCCGTAGATCGCGTCGTAGATGTTGCGCACGGCGGGCCCGGAGGCGCCGGATCCGGTACCACCCTGGGAGATCGTCATGACGATCGAGTAGTCCTTGGTGTACGTGGCGAACCACGACGTCGTCTGCTTGCCGTAGACCTCGGCGGTACCCGTCTTGGCGTGCATCGGGATCTTGTCCTGCGGCCAGCCGCCGAATCGCCAGGCGGCCGAGCCCCGGGTCGCGACTCCGGCGAGAGCGCTGTCGATCTGGTTGCGGGTCTTGCTGGTGAAGGGCAGCTTGCCGTGCGACGTGGGTTCGATCTCCTTGACGGTCTTTCCGTCACCGCTGACGATCGCCTTGCCGACGGTGGGGTCGTAGAGCGTGCCGCCGTTGGAGATGGCGGCGTAGATGGTCGCCATCTGGATCGGGGTGACGAGGGTGTCGCCCTGGCCGATCGAGTAGTTGACGGAGTCACCGGCGCGCATCTTGTCGCCTTCGAGGCAGTTCTCGTACGCGATCTTCTCGACGTACGTGCCGTCCTTCTTGCCCTGCTTGCACCAGGCGTCCTTGTTCGCCTCGTAGAAGTCCTGCTTCCACTTGCGGTCGGGGACACGGCCGCTGACCTCGTTGGGGAGGTCGATGCCGGTCTCCTTGCCGAGGCCGAACTGGTGGGCGGTCTTGTAGAACCAGTCCTTGGCGTTCTTCTTCGGGTTCATGCCGCCGTCCTTGAGCCACTCCTTGTGCGCGATGCCGTAGTAGACGGTGTCGCAGGAGACCTCGAGGGCGCGTCCGATGGTGATGTCGCCGTAACCCTGGGACTCGAAGTTCTTGAAGACCTGGCCGCCGACGCTGTACGAGCTGGGGCAGGGGTAGTGGCCGTCGAAGGCGTAGCCGGCGTTGACCGCCGCGGTCGAGGAGACGACCTTGAAGATCGAGCCGGGGGCCGCCTGGCCCTGGATGGCCCGGTTCAGGAGCGGGAAGTTGGAGTTCTTGCCGGTGAGTTTGGCGTAGTCCTTGGCGGAGATACCCCCGACCCAGGAGTTGGGGTCGTAGTTGGGCAGGGAGGCCATGGCGACGACGCGGCCGGTCTTGGCCTCCATGACGACGACGGCGCCGGAGTCGGCCTTGTAGTTCTCGCCAGTGTTCTTGTCGAAGGACTGACGGGCGGTCTTCATGGCCTCGTTGAGCTCGTACTCGGCGACGGCCTGGACCCGGGCGTCTATCGACGTGATGACGCTGGATCCGGCCACCGCCTCGTCGTTCTTGGCCTCGCCGATGACCCGGCCGAGGTTGTCGACCTCGTAGCGGGTCACCCCTGCCTTGCCCCGCAGCTCCTTGTCGTAGGTGCGTTCCAGTCCGGAGCGGCCGACCTGGTCGGAGCGCAGGTACGGCGAGTCGGTGTCCTGGGCCTTGGTGATCTCCTCGTCGGTGACGGGCGAGAGGTAGCCGAGGACCTGGGCGGTGTTGGCCTTGCCGGGCGAGGGGTAGCGGCGTACGGCGGTGGGTTCGGCGGTGATGCCGGGGAAGTCCTCGGTTCGTTCGCGGATCTGGAGGGCCTGCTGGGTGGTGGCCTCGTCGGTGACCGGGATCGGCTGGTACGGCGAACCGTTCCAGCAGGGCTGCGGGGTCTTGGAGTCGCAGAGCCGGACCTTGTCGATGACTTCCTTGGGCTCCATGCCGAGGACATCGGCGAGCCGGGTCAGCACGCCCTTGCCGTCGTCGTCCATCTTCATCAGTTCGGTGCGGCTGGCGGAGACGACCAGTCGGGTCTCGTTGTCGGCGAGGGGAACGCCGCGTGCGTCGAGAATCGAGCCGCGGACGGCGGGCTGGACGACCTGCTGGACGTGGTTGTTCTTCGCCTTGTCGCTGTACTCCTGGCCGTTGCGGATCTGGAGGTACCACAGGCGCCCGCCGAGCGTGAGCAGCAGGGAGAAGACGAGGATCTGGATGACGACGAGACGGATCCGGACCCGCTGGGTGCGGCCGGTCTCGGGGATGTTGCTCACGGGGCGCCCCCGGTGGTGGTCGGGCCGGAGGTACGGGGCGCGGCCCCGCCGTGGTGCAGCCTCACAGTCGCTTGACTCCCTTGATCCGTGCGGCACGTGCGGCGCGGTTGCGGACGGCCCTGCCCCGCAGTCCGCCGCGTTGGCTTCCGATCCGCAGCCCGGTGCCGGTGGACAGCCAGCCGGCGGCGACGTCACCGCCCCCGGACGGGTCGGTGAGCGGATCGTTCACCGTGCGTCTGGCGATCGCCATGACCAGGGGCACCACGAACGGTGCGAGGAGCAGGTCGTACACGGCCGCGGTGAACAGCAGGTTGCCGAGGCCCACATGACGGGCCGCCGTGTCGCCGACGAGTGCGCCGACCATGGCGTACAGCAGCGTGGAGCCGATCGCCGCGGCGACGACCGCGACCATCGGTACGAAGGCCGACTTGAGCTGACCGTTCTCCGGCTTGGCCAGTCCGGCGAGGTAGCCGATGACGCAGAGGACCAGTGCGTAGCGCCCGGCGGCGTGGTCGGCGGGCGGTGCCAGGTCGGCGAGGAGTCCCGCGCCGAAGCCGATGAGGGCGCCGCTGACGTGGCCGTACACGAAGGCGAGTCCGAGGACGACGAGGAGCAGCAGGTCGGGTACGGCGCCGGGGAGTTGGAGGCGGGCAAGCACGGAGACCTGGATGACGAGGGCGACCACGACCAGGACGACGGAGAGCAGAGTCCGGTTCACGCGCATGGGGATCAGCTCTACCTCTGTTCGTCTACCGCGTTGTGGGCGCTCGGTGCGGCGTTGGGACTGGTGCTCGGGTCCGGGCTGCCGCTGGGGTCGGGGCTTTCGTGGATGTTCCCGACGACGTTGCCTTCGGTGTCGACGATGTCGCCGTTGGGCGAGATCGTGACGGTGACGGTCGGGGTGGGCTTGGGTTTGGCGGGCTTGGCCGTCGCCTTCGGCAGGACCATGTCGCGGGGGTCCTCGCGCGGGGCCTGGACGACGATGCCGACGATGTCGAGCCTGGTGAACCCGACGTACGGGCGGACGTAGACGGTGCGCGTCAGGCCGCCGCCGGACGGGTCGACCCGGACGACCTCGCCGACCGGGACGCCGGGCACGAACGGCTTGTTCTTGCTGGAGCCGAAGGTGACGAGGCGGTCGCCCTTCTCCACCTTGGCCTTGCCGTTGAGGAACTGGACGGACAGCGGCTGGGTGCCCTGGCCGGTGGCGAAGCCGAGTTCGTCGGTCTTCTCCATGCGGGTGCCGACGGTGAAGTCGGGGTCGTTGGCGAGGAGCACCGTGGCGGTGCTCGGGCCGACGGTGGTGACCCTTCCGACGAGTCCGTCGCCGTTGATGACGGTCATGTCGCGCTCGATGCCGTCGTTGGCCCCGGCGTCGATGGTGACCGTCCAGGAGAAGCCCTGGGCCGCTCCTATGGCGATGACCTCGGCGGCCTTGATGCCGTACTGTCCGGCGGCCGAGTTCTTCAGCAGCTTGTCGAGCTCGCGGACCCGGTTGCGGTTCTGGTCGTCGCTGCCGAGCTTCGTCCTGAGCGCGGCGTTCTGCTGTTCCAGCTGTGCGATCCGGTTGTGGCGTGTCCCGGAGTCGCGTACGGCCCCTATGGCGTTGCCCACCGGGTCGACAGCCGCCGCGACGCCGTTCTCGACCGGCCCGAAGGCCGCGGCGGCGGCCCGCCGGGCGCCGTCCACGGGTGACCCCTCACCGCCGCGGATGTCCACCGTGATCAATGCGAACGCGATGGCGATCAGCAGCACCAGGAGCAGCCGGCTCTCTCGTGTGTCCCTCACGTGCGGCGGCCGTGCCTTCCTCGTCGGAATGTTCGTGCCTGTATATCAACGTTCGGCCGTACGGAGCGGCAGCGGCCCGCACAGCTGACTGCGTGTGGGGTGTCCGATGTCCCCGGGTGGAGCCGGTCATCTGCGGGGCTGGGCGTCCAGCACCTGCTGGAGTGCCTCGAACTCCTCGACGCACTTGCCGGATCCCAGCGCCACCGAGTCCAGCGGGTCCTCGGCGATGTGGATCGGCATGCCGGTCTCGCGGCGCAGCCGCTCGTCCAGTCCGCGCAGCAGCGCGCCACCGCCGGTGAGGACGATGCCCCGGTCCATGACGTCGCCGGACAGCTCGGGCGGGCACTTGTCGAGCGTGGTCTTCACGGCGTCGACGATCGCGTTGACCGGCTCCTCGATGGCCTTGCGGACCTCGGCGGCCGAGATGACCACGGTCTTGGGCAGTCCCGAGACCAGGTCGCGACCACGGATCTCGGTGTGCTCGTCCTTGTCCAGGTCGTAGGCCGAACCGATCGTGATCTTGATCTGCTCGGCGGTGCGCTCACCGAGGAGGAGCGAGTACTCCTTCTTGATGTGCTGGATGATCGCGTTGTCCAGCTCGTCACCGGCGACCCGGATGGACTGGGCAGTGACGATTCCGCCGAGCGAGATGACCGCGACCTCGGTGGTGCCGCCGCCGATGTCGACGACCATGTTGCCGGTGGCCTCGTGGACCGGCAGCCCGGAACCGATGGCCGCCGCCATGGGCTCCTCGATGATGTGCACCTGGCGCGCGCCGGCCTGCGTCGACGCCTCGATGACGGCGC
Source organism: Streptomyces sp. NPDC052052 (assembly GCF_040680455.1). Lineage (NCBI taxonomy): Bacteria > Bacillati > Actinomycetota > Actinomycetes > Kitasatosporales > Streptomycetaceae > Streptomyces > Streptomyces sp. NPDC052052. The sequence goes on from NZ_JBFAWU010000015.1 coordinate 128,997, forward strand.
GTCGCTCGACTCCGGTGATGCCGGAGGGAACACAGACGACGACCCGCGGGCGGGCCAGGTAGCGGCGCTTGTGGATCTTCAGGATGAAGTAGCGGAGCATCCGCTCGGTGATCTCGAAGTCGGCGATCACGCCGTCCTTCAGGGGGCGCACGGCAACGATGTTGCCCGGCGTGCGCCCGATCATCTTCTTGGCCTCGGAACCGACCGCCAGGATTCCGCCGGTGTTGGTGTTGATGGCCACGACGGACGGCTCGTTCAGAACGATGCCTCGCCCCCTGACGTACACCAGCGTGTTGGCAGTCCCGAGGTCGATAGCCATGTCACGGCCGATGAACGACATTGAGTTCCCCTTGTTCCCCATTGAGGATGCGTCGGGCCTTCCGAGAAAGCGATGACGGCTTGTTCTGGTCGGCGAGGTGAGCGCTGCGGGCGTGGAAGATTCCATCGTAGTGCCGTATGCACGGACATCGCGCGAGGGCCCTGCGCCGGTGTCGGCGGAACGGGTGGTCGTTCCACTCATGGTGACGTTACGTCGGAGTGATGCGTTCCCGCGATTCGGGCCGGTATGCCGAGGGGCGACCGAATTAATTCGGTCGCCCCGGGTCACCAGCGCTGAACGGCTGATGCGAGGTCAGGAAAGTCCCGGAAAGAAAAGCTTCAGTTCCCGCTCCGCGGACTCCTCGGAGTCCGACGCGTGAATGAGGTTCTCCCTGGTGATCGTGCCGAAATCGCCACGGATCGAGCCGGGCGCGGCGGCGATCGGGTCGGTGGGGCCGGCCAGTGTACGGATACCTTCGATGATCCGCTCGCCCTCGGCGACCAGCGCCACGATCGGACCGGACTGCATGAACTCGACGAGCGGCTCGTAGAACGGGCGGCCGACGTGCTCGGCGTAGTGCTGCTCCAGCGTGGCGCGGTCGAGGGTGCGCATCTCCAGTGCGGTGATCCGCCAGCCGGCCTTGCGCTCGATCCGCCCGACGATCTCGCCGACGAGTCCGCGCCGGACGGCGTCGGGCTTGAGGAGGACGAGGGTGCGCTGGGTCATGATGTGCGGCTCCTTGGAGGCATGCGAGTGCGGTGAGGCGAGGCTACAGGGGTACGGGGGCGGGTCTGCGGCCGGGTTTGGCCACAGGGCGGCGGATCAGCCGGTGGCCGGGGTCTCGGCCGCCTCCTGGGCGGCCGCCCAGCGGGCCTTGGCCTCGTCGATCTTGCGACCGTAATGGACCGAGGCCCACCACAGTCCGCCGAAGACGACACCGAGGATGAACATCATCGGCACGAAGAAACCGCTCAGCACCAGGGCGATCTGCAACGCCCAGCCGAGCTGTATTCCACCGGGGCGGCTGAGCATCCCGCAGAGCAGTACGGACAGCAGCATGCCGATACCGCAGACCGTCCAGACCGTGCTGGTCGTCAGGTCGTCGGACTTCATCGCGACGAGTCCGGCGAAGCCGATCACGAAGAATTCACCGATCAATGTCGATGCACAGAGCGTACGCACGTCGGTCAGTGCCTTCCCAGGAGAAGCCGGGCCTCGCCGACCGTGATCACGGAGCCGGTCACCAGGACGCCGGCGCCCGCGTACTCGTCCTCTTCCTCGGCCAGGGTGATCGCCGCCTCGATGGCGTCGTCGAGGCGCGGTTCGACCTGGACGCGTTCGTCGCCGAAGACCTCGACGGCGACGGCGGCCAGTGCATCGGCGTCCATCGCGCGCGCGCTGGAGTTCTGGGTGATGACGACCTCGGCGAAGATCGGCTCGAAGGCTTCGAGCAGCCCCTTGACGTCCTTGTCGTCGCTGGCCCCGACCACGCCGATCAGCCGGGAGAACGCGAACGCCTCGGAGATCCCGTCGGCGGTGGCGCGGGCGCCCCCCGGGTTGTGGGCCGCGTCCAGGACGACGGTCGGGCTGGAGCGGACGACTTCGAGGCGGCCTGGCGAGATCACCGAGGCGAAGGCCTGACGGACCGTGTCGGCGTCGAGTGCGCCGGGCCGCTCGGCACCGATCCCGAAGAACGCCTCCACGGCGCAGAGCGCCACCGCGGCGTTGTGCGCCTGGTGGGCGCCGTACAGCGGGAGGAAGATCTCCTCGTACTCGCCGCCCAGTCCGCGGAGCGTCAGCAGCTGGCCGCCGACGGCGACCTCTCGGGAGACGACACCGAACTCCATGCCCTCCCGGGCGACCGTGGCATCGACCGCGACGGCCTTCTTCAGTATGACCTGGGCGGCATCGACCGGCTGCTGCGCGAGGATGACGGTGGCACCCTGCTTGATGATCCCGCCCTTCTCCCCCGCGATCTCGGCGGGCGTGGAGCCGAGCCGGTCGGTGTGGTCCAGCGAGATGGGCGTGATCACGGCGACCGAGGCGTCGATGACGTTCGTCGCGTCCCAGCTGCCGCCCATGCCGACCTCGACGACGGCGACGTCGACCGGGGCGTCGGCGAAGGCCGCGTACGCCATGCCCGTCAGCACCTCGAAGAAGGAGAGCCGGTACGGCTGCTGGGCGTCGACCATCTCCACGTACGGCTTGATGTCCTGGTACGTCTCGATGAACCGCTCGGGGTCCATCGGTGAGCCGTCCAGGCTGATCCGCTCGGTGATCGACTGGACGTGCGGCGAGGTGTAACGGCCGGTACGCAGGTCGAAGGCGCCGAGCAGGGCCTCGACCATGCGGGCCGTGCTCGTCTTGCCGTTGGTCCCGGTGATGTGGATCGAGGGGTACGCGCGCTGCGGCTCGCCGAGCAGGTCCATCAGCGCGGTGATGCGCGCCACGGAGGGCTCGAGCTTGGTCTCGCCCCAGCGGCCGGCGAGCTCCTGCTCCACCGCGCGCAGCGCCTTGTCCACCTCGGGGTCCGCGGGACGGGCGGGGGCGTCCGGGGCCTGAGGCGGTCCGGAACGGGTGCGCAGCGTACGGCTCCCGGCCTCGATCACCGCCAGGTCGGGGTCGCGCTGGGTCGCTTCGTCGACGATCTCCGCGAAGGTCTCGTCGGGATCGGAGTCGTCATGCCGGTCGGAAGGGCGGGGCTCACTCACGGACCCCAGTCTACGGATGGGTGCGGACATCGCGCGCAGCGCCCGTTGTGTGCGCCCGGACACGGCGGAGCCCCCGCGGTCCCGGTCGGCCGGGTGTGCGGGGGCTCCGCCGTGGACGGTCAGCCCTGGGGCAGGTTCGCCAGCTGGGCGGTGATCCGTTCGATGTCGGCCTCGGCCTTGGCGAGCCGGCCGCGGATCTTGTCGACCACGTGGTCGGGTGCCTTGGCCAGGAAGGCCTCGTTGCCGAGCTTCGCGGTCGCCTGTGCCTTCTCCTTCTCGGCGGCGCCCAGGTCCTTGCCGAGCCGCTTGCGCTCGGCCTCGACATCGATCGCACCGGACAGGTCGAGGGCGACGGTGACCCCGGCGACCGGCAGGGTCGCCGTGGCCTGGAAGTCGTCCCCGGCGGGCTGGAGGCGCAGCAGCTGGCGGATGGCCGCCTCGTGCGGGGCCAGGACCGTGCCGGCGACGGTCAGGTCGGCCGGGACCTTCTGGCCGGGCTGGAGGCCCTGGTCGGAGCGGAACCGGCGGACCTCGGTGACGACCTGCTGGACGAGCTCGATCTCCTTCTCGGCGGCGTCGTCGCGGAAGCCCGAGTCCTTCGGCCACTCGGCGACGACGACGGACTCCTTGCCGGTGAGCGTGGTCCAGAGCGTCTCGGTGACGAAGGGGACGATCGGGTGCAGCAGGCGCAGCATCACGTCGAGGACCTCGCCGAGGACCCGGCCGGAGACCTCGGCCTGCTCGCCACCGGCGAAGAAGGTGGTCTTGGAGAGCTCGACGTACCAGTCGAAGACCTCGTCCCACGCGAAGTGGTAGAGCTCCTCGCTGAGCTTGGCGAACTGGAAGTCGTCGTAGTACGCGTCGGCTTCGGCGACGGTCTTGTTGAGCCGGGAGAGGATCCACCGGTCGGTCGCGGACAGCTTCTCGACGGGCGGGAGTTCGCCCTCCACCGTCGCGCCGTTCATCAGGGCGAAGCGGGTGGCGTTCCAGATCTTGTTGGCGAAGTTGCGGGAGGCCTGGACCCAGTCCTCGCCGATCGGGACGTCGGTGCCGGGGTTGGCACCCTTGGCCAGGGTGAAGCGGACGGCGTCGGAGCCGTAGGTGTCCATCCAGTCGAGCGGGTCGACGACGTTGCCGAAGGACTTCGACATCTTCTTGCCGCGCTCGTCGCGGACCAGGCCGGTCAGCGCGATCGTCCTGAACGGGACCTCGCCGTCCATGACGTACAGGCCGAACATCATCATCCGGGCAACCCAGAAGAAGATGATGTCGTGGCCGGTGACCAGGACGTCGGTCGGGTAGAACTTCTTGAGCTCCGGGGTCTGTTCGGGCCAGCCGAGCGTGGAGAACGGCCACAGGCCGGAGGAGAACCAGGTGTCCAGGACGTCGGAGTCCTGGGTCCAGCCCTCGCCGCTCGGCGGCTGCTCGTCAGGGCCGACGCAGACGACCTCGCCGTCGGGGCCGTACCAGACGGGGATGCGGTGGCCCCACCAGAGCTGGCGGGAGATGCACCAGTCACGGAGGTTGTCGACCCAGTCGAAGTACCGCTGCTCCATCTCCTTGGGGTGGATCGTGACCCGGCCGTCACGGACCGCGTCACCGGCGGCCTTGGCGAGGGTCTCGACCTTGACCCACCACTGGAGGGAGAGCCGCGGCTCCACGGTGGTGTGGCACCGCGAGCAGTGGCCGACGGAGTGGAGGTAGGGGCGCTTCTCGGCGACGATGCGGCCCTGTTCGCGCAGGGCGCCGACGATGGCGGCGCGCGCCTCGAAGCGGTCGAGGCCCTCGAAGGGGCCGGGGACGTGGATGACGGCGCGCTCGTCCATGACGGTCAGCGACTCCAGGCCGTGCCGCTGGCCGATGGCGAAGTCGTTCGGGTCGTGGGCGGGTGTCACCTTGACGGCGCCGGTGCCGAACTCCGGGTCGACGTGGGTGTCCGCGACGACCGGAATGGTGCGGTCGGTCAGCGGCAGCTTGATCCGCTTGCCGACGAGGTGGGTGTAGCGCTCGTCGTCCGGGTGGACGGCGACCGCGGTGTCACCGAGCATCGTCTCGGCACGCGTGGTGGCGACGACCACGCTCTCCTCGCCCTCGCCGTACCGGATGGAGACGAGCTCGCCGTCGTCCTCCTGGTAGTCGACCTCGATGTCGGAGATGGCCGTCAGACAGCGCGGGCACCAGTTGATGATGCGCTCGGCGCGGTAGATCAGGCCGTCGTCGAACATCTTCTTGAAGACGGTCTGGACGGCGGCGGAGAGGCCCTCGTCCATGGTGAAGCGCTCACGGGTCCAGTCGACGCCGTCGCCGAGGCGGCGCATCTGGCCGAGGATCTTGCCGCCGTACTCTTCCTTCCACTGCCAGACGCGCTCGACGAACTCCTCGCGCCCCAGGTCGTGGCGGGACTTGCCCTCCTCGCCGAGCTGCTGCTCGACCTTGTTCTGGGTGGCGATGCCGGCGTGGTCCATGCCGGGCAGCCAGAGCGACTCGTAGCCCTGCATCCGCTTACGGCGGGTGAGGGCGTCCATCAGCGTGTGCTGGAAGGCGTGGCCCAGGTGGAGGGAGCCGGTGACGTTCGGCGGCGGGATGACAATCGTGTACGCGGGCTTGTCGCTGTGCGCGTCGGCCTCGAAGTAACCGCGCTCCACCCAGCGCTCGTACAGCTTCCCCTCTACCTCGGCCGGTGCGTACTGGGTCGGCAGTTCGGGGTTGCTGGCTGGTGTCTGCTGAGTGTTGTCGGTCACGGGGGACAGTTTAGAGCCGTCACAGTCGTGCACTGAAACCGGTTTGTTCAGTAACGGTGTGGCTCCCGGCCCTCCACGGGAGTGGCCCATCCGCCAGGATGTTCGGAACGCATAAGGAATCCGAACAGGGGACACCGCAGATGAGCTACAACCAGCCGGGCCCGTACGGCGGCCAGCCTCCGCAGGGCCAGCCCGGACCCTACGGCGGCCCGCCCCCGCAGGGGCAGCCCGGACCGTACGGCAGCCAGCCGGGCCCGTACGGTCAGCAGCCGGGTCCGTACGGCGGTCAGCCTCCGCAGGGTCAGCCGGGCTACGGGTACCCGCAGCAGGCTCCCCCGGGTATCCCGCCGCAGCAGCAGCCCCAGCCGGGCTACGGCTACCCGCAGGGCCAGCAGCCCGGTCCGTACGGCCAGCAGCCGCCCGCGTCCCCGTACGACGGACAGCAGTACGGCGGTCAGCCCCCGTTCCCTCCGGAGCAGCCGAAGAAGAAGACGGGCCTCATCATCGGCGCCGTGGTCGTGGCGCTGGCGGTGATCGCGGGCGCGGCGTACCTCCTGACGTCGGGCGGGGGCGCCAGCAACAGTGATGTGGCGGACTCCACCAAGGGCTACAAGCTGACGCCGGCCGCCTCGGTGGGCGAGTACAAGAAGGAATCATCGGGATCGACCTCCTCCAAGGCGCTGACCGGCAGCGACAAGAAGGAGGCCGAGGCGATGGGGATCAAGGATCCCCAGCAGGTCGAGGCCGCCTACCAGTCGGGTTCCGAGGACAGCCCGCTCACGATGAAGAGCCTGATGCTCTCGGGCATCTGGGGCGATGTCACCGACCCCGCGAAGGTCATCGACAGCTCGTTCACCGGCGCCGAGGAGGACATGGCGAAGGACGAGAGCATGGAGTACTCCCTCGTCGGCAGCCCCAAGAGCGTCAGTCCGCCCGGGTTCGAGGGTGCGCTGATGAAGTGCCAGGACCTCAAGGCGATCAACAAGAAGGGCGACAACACCCTCGCCAACGGGCCGAAGGAGTTCGTGACGCCCATCTGTGTGTGGGCCGACTACAGCACGGTCGGCGTGGTCATCGGAGTCGATGTCGCGCAGGCCATGACCGGCAAGGGCATGCCCCAGGACGATCTGGCCGCCCTGGCCGCCAAGCTCTACAACACATCCCGCACCAAGATCTGACCGCGTCAACGCCGAAGGGGCGCCCGCCAGTTCACCTGGCGGGCGCCCCTTCGCGCTGCTTGCGGCATGCGCTACGCGGACTTCTCGTGCCGTCCTTCGTCGCCCTTGCCAATCGTCCGCGGCTCGCGCGGGACCAGGGTCGGGTTGACGTTGTTGCGGACCACGTCCGCCGTGATGACGACCCGGGCGACGTCCTTGCGGGACGGCACCTCGTACATCACGGACTGGAGGACCTCCTCCATGATGGCCCGCAGGCCACGCGCCCCGGTGCCACGCAGGATCGCCTGGTCGGCGATGGCCTCCAGGGCCGGACGGTCGAAGTCCAGCTCGACACCGTCGAGTTCGAACAGGCGCTGGTACTGCTTCACCAGCGCGTTGCGCGGCTCGACGAGGATCTGCAGCAGCGCCTCACGGTCCAGGTTGTGGACCGAGGTGATGACAGGCAGCCGGCCGATGAACTCCGGGATCATCCCGAACTTCACCAGGTCCTCCGGCATGACCTCCTGGAACTGGTCGCTCGCCTCGATCTCCCGCTTGGAGCGGATCGTCGCGCCGAAGCCGATGCCCTTGGCACCCGCCCGCGACTCGATGATCCTCTCCAGACCGGAGAAGGCGCCGCCGACGATGAACAGCACGTTCGTCGTGTCGATCTGGATGAACTCCTGGTGCGGGTGCTTCCGGCCGCCCTGCGGCGGTACGGACGCGGTGGTCCCCTCCAGGATCTTCAACAGGGCCTGCTGGACGCCCTCGCCGGAGACATCACGGGTGATCGACGGGTTCTCGCTCTTGCGGGCGACCTTGTCGATCTCGTCGATGTAGATGATGCCGGTCTCGGCCTTCTTGACGTCGTAGTCCGCGGCCTGGATCAGCTTCAGCAGGATGTTCTCGACGTCCTCGCCGACATAGCCGGCCTCCGTCAGCGCCGTCGCGTCGGCGATGGCGAACGGGACGTTGAGCATCCGGGCCAGGGTCTGCGCCAGAAGCGTCTTGCCGGAGCCCGTGGGGCCCAGCAGCAGGATGTTGGACTTGGCCAGCTCGATGGCGTCGTCCCGGCCCTGCGCGCCGCCGTTCTCGCCCGCCTGGACCCGCTTGTAGTGGTTGTACACAGCGACCGAGAGGGCCTTCTTCGCGGGCTCCTGCCCGACGACGTACCCCTCGAGGAACTCGTAGATCTCGCGCGGCTTGGGGAGTTCCTCCCACCGCACCTCGGAGGTCTCCGCGAGCTCCTCCTCGATGATCTCGTTGCAGAGATCGATGCACTCGTCGCAGATGTACACACCGGGTCCCGCGATGAGCTTCTTCACCTGCTTCTGGCTCTTTCCGCAGAACGAGCACTTGAGCAGATCGCCGCCATCACCGATGCGTGCCACGAGGTGCTTCCCCTTCGCCTGGGAGCAGCTTGGTTCAGCAGCTCCTGTGCCTCTATCCGACGGTACCTTGCCTGGCCCCCCGTTCGGGCCCCCCTTGGCACGGTTCACACCGCCGAAGCGGTGCGAAACGGCCATGCCAAGGGGTGAAGGCCGACGTCAGACGGCCGCAGCCGCCTGCTTGCGGGTCGACACGATCTGATCGATGAGACCGTAGGCGAGGGAGTCCTCGGCGGTCAGGATCTTGTCGCGCTCGATGTCGTCGCGGATCTTCTCCAGCGGCGTGGTGGAGTGCTTGGCCAGCATCTCCTCCAGCTGGGTACGCATCCGCAGGATCTCCTTGGCCGCGATCTCCAGGTCGGAGAGCTGCTCGCGGCCGGTCTGCGAGGACGGCTGGTGGATCAGCACACGGGCGTTGGGCAGGGCCATCCGCTTGCCGGGCGTACCCGCGGCGAGCAGCACGGCGGCGGCGGAGGCCGCCTGGCCCATGCAGACCGTCTGGATGTCCGGCTTCACGAACTGCATCGTGTCGTAGATCGCGGTGAGCGCCGTGAACGAGCCGCCGGGGCTGTTGATGTAGATCGAGATGTCGCGGTCCGGGTCCATCGACTCCAGGCACAGCAGCTGGGCCATGACGTCGTTGGCCGAGGCGTCGTCGATCTGCACGCCGAGGAAGATCACGCGCTCCTCGAAGAGCTTCGCGTACGGGTCGTACTCGCGCACGCCCTGCGAGGTGCGCTCCACGAAGCGCGGCACGATGTAGCGGTTGTCCACCTGCGGGCCGGTGTAGAGGCCGCTCGCGGAGGCGCCGGGGAAGTTGTTCATGTGGGTGTTCACCATCCTGGTGGGCGTTCTGTGGCTGGATGTCTCGGCGTACGAGAGGTGGTGCGGGGCGGTGGAGCCGGATCCGGTGGGGACCGGATCAGGCGCCGGTGCCGCCGCCGCCCGGAACGCCCGATGCGATCGTGATGATCTCGTCGATGAGGCCGTACTCCTTGGCCTCCTCCGCGGTGTACCAGCGGTCGCGGTCGCCGTCGCGGAGGATCGTCTCGACCGTCTGGCCGGAGTGCTGGGCGGTGATCTCCGCCATGCGCTGCTTGGTGCGGAGCAGGTACTGGGCCTGGATCTTGATGTCCGACGCCGTACCGCCGATGCCGGCCGAACCCTGGTGCATGAGGATGTCGGTGTTCGGGAGTGCGAAACGCTTGCCCGCGGTGCCGCCGGTGAGCAGGAACTGGCCCATCGAGGCCGCCATGCCCATGCCGATGGTGACCACGTCGTTCGGGATGTACTGCATGGTGTCGTAGACCGCCATGCCGGCCGTCACCGAACCGCCGGGGCTGTTGATGTAGAGGTAGATGTCCTTGTCCGGCTCGGCGGCAAGGAGAAGCAGCTGCGCCGTGATCTTGTTGGCGATCTCATCGTCGACCTGCTGACCGAGGAAGATGATGCGCTCGCCGAGCAGTCGGCTGTAGACCTGGTCGCCGAGGCCTCCACCGAGGGACGGCTCGCCGGCGGCGTAGGGCATCAGATTCGTCACGTATCCACCTGCTCGTCTCTGACGGCTCCGGCCGTCTCAGCGTCTTCGTACCGGGTGGGCGGGTACTCCCCTGCCCTTCCTATTCATGGACCCTAACGCGCAGGTGGGACAACGCCATCCCGGTTCCGCAACTGTTCGCTGGGAGCGCAAGCTCCGCAGTCCGCACAAGGGTTGTGGGGCGCACACGGCAAACGGAGACGGGCTCCGGACGCAGAACGCCCGGAGCCCGTCGTACGGATTCAGCGCGAGGCTCAGGCCTCGTTCTTCTCCTCGGTGGCCTCGGCAACGGCCTCGGCGGCGCCGTCGGCGGCCTCGACCGTCTCGATGGCCTCCTCCTCGTCGTCCTCGAGGTCGACGATCTCACCCTTGGTGTCGACGACCTTCGCGGCCTCGACGACCACGGCCAGCGCCTTGCCGCGGGCGACCTCGCCGACGAGCATCGGCACCTGGCCGCCCTCGACGACGGCCTGGGCGAACTGGTCGGGGCTCATGCCGGAGGAGGCAGCACGCCGCATGAGGTGCTCGGTGAGCTCCTCCTGGTTGACGTTGAGCTTCTCCTTGTTGACGATCTCGTCCAGCAGGAACTGGGTCTTGATGCCCTTGACCGCCTGCTCCGAGGTCTCGGTGTCGAACTCCTCGACCGTCTTGCCCTGGATCTCCAGGTACTTGTCGAGGGTCAGACCCATCTGACCGAGCTGGTGGTGCTCCAGGTTGTGCTTGCGGGTCCGGACCTCGTCCTCGAGCAGCTTCTCCGGGATCGGGACCTCGGCGAGCTCCAGCAGCGCCTCGAGCACGCGCTCCTGGGCCTGGGTGGCCTGCTCGAACTGCTTGGTGTTCTCCAGGCGCTTGCGGCTGTCCGTCTTCAGCTCGTCGAGGGTGTCGAACTCGCTCGCCATCTGGGCGAACTCGTCGTCCAGCTCGGGGAGTTCACGGGCGGCGACGGCGGTGACCTTGACGGTGACCTCGGCCTCCTTGCCCTCGGCCGAGCCGCCCTTCAGCTCGGAGGTGAAGGTGGCCTCGCCACCCGCCTCCAGGCCGGTCACGGCGGCGTCGATGCCGTCGAGGAGCTCACCGGAACCGATGGTGTACGAGACACCCTCGGCCACGCCGTCCTCCAGGACCTCGCCGTCGACCTTGGCCTGCAGGTCGATCGTCACGACGTCGCCCTCGGCGGCGGCGCGCTCGACGGGGTTGGTGGAAGCGAAGCGCCCGCGGAGCTGCTCCACGGCCTTCTCGACGTCCTCGTCGGTGACCTCGACGGCGTCGACGGTGACCTCGATGCCGGAGTAGTCCGGGATCTCGATCGCGGGGCGTACGTCAACCTCGGCGGTGAAGGCCAGCAGTTCGCCGTCCTTCAGCTCGGTGATGTCGACCTCGGGCTGGCCCAGGACGTTGAGCTCACCCTCGTTGACGGCCTCGGTGTAGAACTTCGGGAGGGCGTCGTTGACGGCCTCCTCCAGCACCGCACCGCGGCCGAAGCGCTGGTCGATGACCCGGGCGGGGATCTTGCCCTTACGGAAGCCCTTCACCGTGACCTGCTGGTTGATCTTCTTGTACGCCGCGTCGAGGCTGTCCTTGAGCTCCTCGAAGGGCACCTCGACAGTGAGCCGAACCCGGGTCGGGTTCAGGGTCTCCACGGCGCTCTTCACGGTTCGGTCTCCTTGGTGGCTGACTTCTTGGGGTTCTGCTCCGCCGCGCGGGAGGCGGCTTCGCGGACCGAGCCCGGTACATCAGACACACGGGCACGCATTTTGCATAGTAACGGCAAGGAGACCGACTCCCACAATGCGATCTCGCCGGTGGTCCACGATCCCGCTGCGGGTCCTCGGTCCTGCCGGTGGTCGGGGTGGCCGGATTCGAACCGACGACCTTCCGCTCCCAAAGCGGACGCGCTACCAAGCTGCGCCACACCCCGCTGGTGCGACACGTAGGGTACATGCAGACCGACCACGCATCGGCCGCTTTGCGCGGGCGGCGTCGAAGGAGACACCGGCTGACCCCACGGGGTGTGCGGCCAGTGCCCATGACCCGCTACGATGCTTCTCGTTGCCGCCGCTCCCCCCGGACCGGCGGTGCGACGCTTGCGGGCGTAGCTCAATGGTAGAGCCCTAGTCTTCCAAACTAGCTACGCGGGTTCGATTCCCGTCGCCCGCTCCACACATGGGCCCGGCCCGACGATCTCCTCGTCGGGCCGGGCCTTTTGCTGTGCGTACGCCACCGGGCGCGCCGAAGCGCGCACTGCGGCCGGCCGAATCAGAAGCTGATCTGGTTGATGGTCTCGGCTATCGATTTCATGAACCTGTCGATCGACGGCGCCATGCCGGTCGACGCCAGGAAGAAGCCGAAGAGCGCCGCGACGACCGCGGGCCCGGGCTTGACTGAGCCGTTCCGGATCAGGACCACCAGGATGATCGCCAGCAGAAGCACCACAGACATGGAAATGGCCACAACTGATCACACCCTTGGTCGGTCCGCCTTCCGGCCCGGAGGCGCGCGGCCGAGCACCCCTCCGTCCCACCCATCGTGCCACCAACTCCCCTGTGGCCGCTGCCGGGTGACGGACCGGACAGACAGGATCGCGCCATCCTTGCGCCCTCTGTGCGCCCCGGGGCGCACGATCGCACCAGGGGTGGCACGGGGCGACTTCGGGGTGCCGCGGACTTCAATGAGCCGCCCGCGAATCAAATAATCACAACAACGCGGTGACCGTAACGGTTTCCCTATCCACACACTTCGTTCACATACAAATCCGAGACGGCGAAGCGAAGAAATTCAACCCTCTCGACCGCCTGCCGTCATGCCCCATTTAAGCGGGATGAATCGGGTCATAGTGGTCGGTTTTCGACGGTTTCACTTTTGATTGGACGCGGACACACGATATCCGCGCCCTGGTTTTACGAGCGGCGAGCGAGGCGTCTAAAGTGCTTTGAATGTTTCACGCTCCGAACGCATTCAGGAGGGCCTCGCTCCCATCGGCGACCCGAGAGAAGGAGCCCAGACGCCAAGGGATGTCGACAGCCACCGCGCCACCCCCCTCGCCGGTGGCGAACAGGCCTCCGACGGCCACCTCGGCGAAGAAACGTGACCCCTACTTCGACAACATCAAATACCTGGCCATCGTGCTCGTCGCGGTGGCACACGCATGGGAACCGGTGATGGAGGGCAGCCGGACCGCCCGCGCGCTGTACATGGTGGCGTACAGCTTTCACATGCCGGCGTTCATCCTCGTCTCCGGCTATTTCTCCCGCTCGTTCGACATGTCCGCGCCGAAGGTAAAACGCCTGGTCACCGGCGTCGCCGTGCCCTATATCGTGTTCGAGACGGCCTATTCGCTGTTCAAGCGGTACGCGGGCGACTCGCCCGATCAGCCGATCAGTCTCACCGACCCCTGGTTTCTGACCTGGTTCCTGGTCGCACTGTTCGTATGGCGCATCACCACACCGCTCTGGCAGGCGCTGCGCCACCCGCTTCCGGTGGCGCTCGTCATCGCCGTGCTCGCCTCTTTCTCCCCGGAGATCGGCAATGATCTCGATCTCCAGCGCGTTCTGCAGTTCCTGCCGTTCTTCGTGCTGGGACTCCGGCTCAGGCCCGAGCACTTCCAGCTGGTCCGCCGACGCGAGGTACGGATGCTCTCGCTGCCGCTCTTCGCCGGGGCCCTGGCATGCGCGTACTGGGCGGTGCCACACATGGATACGGGCTGGCTCTACCGCAGCAACAGCGCGCCGGAGATGGGCGCCCCGTGGTGGATGGGTGCCGTGACGACCCCCGCGTTGTTCGGCATCGCACTGCTGCTCACCATCGGGTTCCTGTCCTGGGTTCCGAGCCGCTCCACCTGGTTCACGGTGCTCGGCGCCGGGACGATCTGCGGCTATCTGCTCCATGGATTCCTGATCAAGGCCGCCGAGTACGCCGGGGTGTTCGACACCTTCGCCTGGCTCGCGGACCCCGGAGGCCTGGTCCTCGTCTCGCTGGTCGCGGCCGGTGCGGTGACGCTGCTGTGCACACCGCCGGTGCGCCGGGCGCTGCGCCCGGTGACCGAACCGGACATGGACTGGGCGTTCCGGAGAGCCGCACCCAGGACCTGAGCCGCCCTCGGGCGGGACCGGTCCGCCCCTTTCCGAAGGCTCCGGCCCAAGTGGACCAGCCGGTCGCCGTGTTGGCCTGAAACCGATGGCTCGGCGGGCGCTTCACCTGGGGTGGACCCGGGAAACCCCCACCCCCGCGCATACTTCTCGGCCAGCCGGGTACGGGCCGCCGCCCCGGCGGGGCCAGGCGGACCGGTCGGAGTGCGCAGGATGCGTCCGGGGCCGAACGGAAGTCCTCGCCGTCACCTCTGGTGACGGCGAGGACTTTTTGTTTCCCCCACCCCGTTTCCCGCCGAGGCCGCACAGGATCGGCCGGCCATCACCCGGCGACCCGCCCTCCTCGACGGCCCCGCACAGTCCGGAGAGCGGCCACACTTGCAACGTCAATCATTCGGTAAACTAATTACTGACGCATTCTTGACGTTCTCTTGACCTAACGAAGGACCGGGCCCATCGGACACGCAGACACGCTCATCGCCATGGGCGGCGCCTTCCTCGCCGCCGCCGTCCTCGCTCGCGTGGGCAGCCGTATCGGGCTGCCGACCATCCCTCTGTTCATCCTGGCCGGGATCCTGCTCGGCCCGCACACACCCGGCATCGTGCTCGTCGCCGAACCGCACGACCTGGAGATGCTCTCCGCGCTCGGCCTGGTGCTGCTGCTCTTCTACCTCGGTCTCGAATTCCATCTCGACGACCTCAAGACCGGCGGCCGCAAGATGGCGCTCGCCGGTGGCACCTATCTCGCGCTGAACGTCGGCGCCGGGCTCGGCTTCGGGCTGGCGCTGGGCTGGGGCACATCCGAGACGCTGGTCCTCGCCGGGGTGCTCGGCATCTCGTCGTCGGCCATCGTCACCAAGGTCCTCGTCGACCTGGGGCGGATCGGCAATCCGGAGACCCGGCCGATCCTCGGCATCATCGTCGTCGAGGACGTGTTCCTCGCCCTCTACCTGGCCGCCCTCCAGCCGATCCTGTCGGGCGCCGACAGCCTGGGCGCCGCGGCGGTCGACGGCGGCAAGGCCTTCGGCTTCCTGCTCCTGCTCGCCCTGGCCGCCCGGTTCGGCACCAAGGTCGTCGGCCGGCTGATCAACACCCGGGACGACGAACTCCTCGTCATCTCCTTCCTCGGCGTCGCGGTCCTGGTGGCGGGCATATCGGAGTGGTTCGGGGTCGCGGACGCGATCGGCGCCTTCATGGTCGGTCTGATGCTCGGCAGCACGTCCTCCGGCACCCGCATCCTCAAGCTGGTCCACCCGCTGCGCGACGCCTTCGGCGCGATCTTCTTCTTCGCCTTCGGCCTCTCCATCGCCCCGGGCGATCTGCCGACCGTCCTGTGGCCGGTGCTGGCCGCCGTCGCGGTGACCCTCGTCATGAACGTCCTCGCCGGACTGGCCACCGCCAAGGTGTACGCGTTCGGTCCGCAGGCCACGGCGAACATCTCCACCACGCTGGTGGCCCGCGGCGAGTTCGCCCTGATCCTCGCCACGATGGCGGCGGGCGCGGGGCTGGACGAACGGCTCTCCCCGTTCATCGCGGGCTATGTGCTCGTGCTCGCCGTCCTCGCACCGCTGGTGGCCGGGCGTTCGCACTGGCTGGCCCGCGTCCTGCCCGGCGGGCGGGGCCGGGACGGTGACCGCGAGGGGGACCGTGGCAGCGGCGCCGAGCAGGTCTCGGTCCCGGCCTGAGACAACGGCTCACAGGTCCGGGTACGGGGTCGTCACAGCGCGGACCCCGCTACCCGGGCCTGCCCGCGTGTCCGCTCCTGGGAGCCCCCGCCCGTCGGGCCGCGCACGGCCCGGGGCCGGTTTGTACGGATGGTGCCTACGGCTCAGGACCTGCGGGACAGGAGCAGCAGCGCCCGGTCGTCGTTGACGTCCTTGGCGCACGCCTCGATCAGATGCCAGGCCGCGCCCTCGAAGCCGGTGGTGACATAGCGGTCGGCTTCCCCGGTCAGCCGGTCGATGCCTTCCGCGATGTCGCGGTCGGACGCCTCCACCAGGCCGTCCGTGAAGAGCATCAGCACGTCGCCGGGGGCCAGCGAGCCCTTCACCGCGTCGAACTCCGCCCCGTCGTACACCCCCAGGAGCGGCCCCTCCGCGGCCTTCTCCTCCCACAGGCCGCTGCCCGCGTGGAGTTGCAGCGCCGGCGGATGCCCCGCCGAGAGAAGTTCGTAGTCGCCCGATTCGAGGTCCAGCACCAGATGGATCGAGGTGGCGAAGCCCTCGTCCCAGTCCTGGCGCAGCAGATAGCCGTTGGCCGCCGGCAGGAAGCTGTGCGGGGGCAGTGAGCCGAGGAGGCCGCCGAAGGCGCCGGACAGCAGCAGGGCGCGGGAACCCGCGTCCATGCCCTTGCCGGAGACGTCGGTGAGGACGGCCTCCAGGGTCCGTCCGCCGTTGGTGCGCGCGGCGACCACGAAGTCGCCGGAGAAGGACTGGCCCCCCGCCGGGCGCAGCGCCATCTCGCGGTGCCAGCCCTGCGGCAGCCGGGGCAGAGCGCTCTGCACCCTGATGCGTTCGCGCAGGTCGAAGAGCATGGTGCCGCCACGCCGCCATGGCACACCGACCCTGGCCCGGAACTGGGCGACGACCAGCCCGAAGAAGCCGCAGGCGGCGACGACCAGGACGATGCCGGGGGTCACCCGGGCCGGGCCCTGGTCGTACGGCCCCAGGGTCAGTGACTCCACGATCAAAGCAGTGGCGGCGGTCGCGTACAGGCCGAGCAGGCTCGCGGGCCGCAGCAGCAGTCCGCCCGCGACGATCGGCAGGACGAGCGCGGCCGGTGAGCACCACACCGAATTGACCAGGGTGGCGCAGGTGATGGCCGGGATGGTGAGAAGCAGGGCGGCCAGCGCGACCCAGTCCGATCCGTCGCCGCGGAAGTAGTCGACACCGGATTTACGCAGGGCGATGCGTACCCGGTGCGCCGATTTCCTCAATCGGGCCGGGTACGAGTCTGCTCCTGCGCGACGGGCCATTGCGGGGACCCTATCCACCCGGCCGCCTCCGGTGCAGGGGGACCCCGTGACAATGTGTTCGAAAATGGGTCGCCCGGGCCTCATCGCCTTGATAGACGTGGCCCATGACTACTGAGTTGCGCGTGCTCCGACCGTCCGAGTGGAACCAATGGTTCCAGTGCCTGGAACTCGCGTTCGGCGTCGTCGAGCCCCCGGAGCTGCGCGAGCTGGACGAGCAACTGACCGAGCACCAGCGCTCGCTCGGGATCTGGGACGGCACCGATGTCGTCGGCACCGCCGGGGCTTTCAGTTTCCGGGTCGCGGTGCCGGGCGGGGCACTGGTGCCTGCGGCCGGGGTCACGATGGTGAGTGTCGCGTCCACGCACCGCAGGCGCGGGCTGCTGACCTCGATGATGCGCCGGCAGCTCGACGACGTCCGGGCACTGGGTGAGCCGATCGCCGTGCTGACGGCCTCGGAACCTGCGATCTACGGCCGGTTCGGTTACGGGGTGGCCTCCCGTCAGATGTCCCTGACGATCGACTCGGACCGGGTGCGGCTGACGGTGCCCGAGGGCACGGACGAGGTGCGTCTGCGTCGTGCGCGGCCCGGCGAGGCGACGGCCGCGTGCGAGGGCGTGTACGCGCAGTTGGTGGCCGGCCGTCCCGGCACGCCGACCCACGGGCCCGGCTGGGAGCAGAAGATGATGGCGGACCCGGTGAGTTCCCGGCAGGGCGGTTCGGCGCTGCAGTGCGTGCTGGCGGAGCGGGACGGCGAGATCGTCGGCTGTGTGACCTATCACATCAAGCCGGACTGGGATCCGACCGGCCCCAAGGGCACGGTCGCGGTGCGGAGTCTCGCCGCGCTGGACCCGGCGACGTACGCGGCGCTCTGGCGGTTCGTCTTCGAGATCGACCTCACCTCGACGGTGGAGGCGCTGAACCGGCCGGTCGACGACGCGGTGCTGCACCTGGTGTCGGACGTACGACGGTGCAATGTCCGGGTCCGGGACTCGCTGTATGTGCGGCTGGTGGAGCTGGGCGCCGCGCTGGAGGCGCGGACGTACCGGGCGCCGGTGGACGTGGTGTTCGAGGTCGAGGACGCGTTCTGTCCCTGGAACGCGGGGCGTTGGCGGCTCACGAGCGATCTGAAGGGGGCCGCGACGTGCCGGCGGACCGATGACGCGGCCGATCTCGCTCTGTCGGTGCGGGAGTTGGGGTCGGCCTACCTGGGCGGCGAGTCGCTGAGCGCCATGGCGCTGGCCGGGCAGGTACGGGAGCTGCGGGCGGGTGCGCTGGTGGAGGCGTCCCTGGCGTTCTCGTCGGACGCGGCACCGTGGCTGCCGCACGGCTTCTGAAGCCTGTCCGGCAGCGGCCCGGACAGCGGTGGCCGCAGCGTCAGGGCCGCTGGCAGTCCGGGCACCAGAAGAGGTTGCGAGCGGCGAGATCGGCGGTGCGGATCTCGCCGCCACAGATGTGGCAGGCCTGCCGGGCCCTGCGGTACACGTACACCTCGCCGCCGTGGTCGTCGACCCGCGGTGGGCGCCCCATCGCCTCCGGCATGTGCTCGGGGCGGACGGTGTCGATGCGGTTGTTCCGTACACCCTCGCGCATCAGCCCCACCAGGTCCGCCCAGATCGCGTCCCACTCACCGCGGGTGAGGTCCTTGCCCGCGCGGTACGGGTCGATCCCGTGCCGGAACAGCACCTCCGCGCGGTAGACGTTGCCGACGCCCGCGATGACCTTCTGGTCCATCAGCAGGGCCGCGACGGTGATACGGCTGCGGGAGATCCGCCGCCAGGCCCGTTCGCCGTCCTCGTCGGTGCGCAGCGGGTCCGGGCCGAGGCGCTCGTGTATCGCGCGCTTCTCGGGTTCGGTGATCAGTGCGCAGGTGGTGGGGCCGCGCAGGTCGGCGTGGTGGTCGTCGTTCACCAGGCGCAGCCGGACCGTGTCGGTGGGCGGCGGGACCGGGGTCGTACCGAAGCCGAGCTTGCCGAAGAGGCCCAGGTGGATGTGGACCCAGCCGATGTCCTCGAAACCGAGGAAGAGGTGTTTGCCGTGGGCGTCGACGTCGGTGAACGTCCGGCCGTCGAGCAGTGCGGCGCTCTCGGAGAACCTGCCCTGCGGGCTGCTCACCCGCACCGGCCGCCCGGCGAACCGGTCCCGGTGGTCCGCCGCGAGGCGGTGGATGGTGTGTCCCTCGGGCACGGCGGCGGTTCTCCTCGAAGACGTGGGGTGGGCGGCCGCGGCGGTGGGCGGCCGGGGAAACGGCTGTGCCGCCGGGAACACCGGCGGCACAGGGGCGAGGGGCGGTCAGCCCTGCTGCGGGTGGTGGGCCGGGATCGGGGGGAGCACGCCGGTCGTCTCGTACGCCGTCAGCATGTCGATGCGGCGGGTGTGACGCTCCTCGTTGGAGTACGGGGTCGCGAGGAAGACCTCGACGAACTTGGTGGACTCCTCCACCGAGTGCATCCGGCCGCCGATGGCGATCACGTTGGCGTTGTTGTGCTCGCGGCCCAGCGCGGCGGTCTGCTCGCTCCAGGCGAGCGCGGCGCGCACACCCTTGACCTTGTTGGCGGCGATCTGCTCGCCGTTGCCGGAGCCGCCGATCACGATGCCGAGGCTGTCCGGGTCCGCGGCCGTCCGCTCGGCGGCACGCAGGCAGAACGGCGGGTAGTCGTCCTGGGCGTCGTAGATGTGGGGGCCACAGTCGACGGCCTCATGGCCCTGGGCCGTGAGCCATTCGACGAGGTGGTTCTTGAGTTCATAGCCGGCATGGTCCGAGCCGAGGTACACGCGCATACGACGAGTGTGGCACGCCCCCCGGCGGGTGACCGCCATCGGGTCGGCCCTCCCCCGCCGCTCGGGACCCTACGGGCGGGTTCGTGTTCCCCGGACACCCGAGAGGCCCGCCGGGCCGCTGTGGTGCGGCGGTCCGGCGGGCCTCTGCGGAGGGAGCTACGGGATCAGCCGCGACGGCCGAGGAACTTCCAGGAAGCGGGCAGCGCACCCATCGCCAGCGCCGCCTTCAGCGCGTCACCGAGCAGGAACGGCACCAGGCCGGCCGCGATCGCGGCGCTCGCCGACATGCCGGTGGACAGCGCCAGGTACGGGACGCCGACGGCGTAGATGATCGCGGAGCCGACCACCATCGTGCCCGCGGTGCGCAGCATGGAGCGATCGCCGCCGCGGCGGGCGAGGCCGCCGACCACGGTGGCGGCGAGCAGCATGCCCAGGACGTAACCGAACGAGGCACCGCCCGCCCCGGAGGCCCCGCCGGCGAACCACGGCATGCCCGCCATGCCGACGAGCGCGTACAGGGCGAGGGAGAGGAAGCCGCGGCGGGCACCGAGCGCGGTGCCGACGAGGAGTGCGGCGAAGGTCTGGCCGGTGACCGGGACCGGAGAACCGGGGACCGGGACGGCGATCTGGGCGGCGATGCCGGTGAGCGCGGCGCCGCCGAGGACCAGGGCCGTGTCGACGGCGACACGGTTCCGGGTGGCGGGCAGCAGGTCGGCAAGGACCGATCCGGTACGGGCAGGGGTGGCGGCAGCAGTGCTCATCGGGACTCCCCGGGGTGAGGACGGGTGGTGAGGTCTGGTGGTGACGGGCTGGAGTCGACGTTAGTCCACCGGTCAACGCTCGATCACCGTCAGTGGCCCACAAAGCGGCGGTCGAGGCCTTGATGGAATTCATACAAAGAGCCGTACGCAATCACAGGACGGCGTGATGCTTCTCACTGAGGTGGAGACGGGCCGACCCGCTGTTCTTCCGGCAGAGGCCGTCCGGAGCATCTGTAGGTTCTCGCCAATTCCGCCCAGGAGAAGGCGAGAACCTCCCGAGGGCCGTCCGCGCCGCCCCGGCCGACCGGTCCGCCCCCTCTGCACACCTTGTGCGCGGCTTGTGCCCGTATGGCGGACATGGGTTCCCTGCGGACGGGGTGCGTGGCCAGACTGTCCGGGTAGAACCCCGTCTCACTTACCGAACAGAGCTTGTCCATGTCTCGGAACCTCGCGTCTCCCCCCACCGACTCCCCGGCCGTCGCTCCCGGCACCGGAAGCGACGTGGCGCTCACCCACGGACTCAAGCAGCGCCATCTCTCGATGATCGCCCTCGGCGGGGTCATCGGCGCCGGGCTCTTCGTCGGCTCGGGTGCGGGAATCGCCGCCGCGGGCCCGTCGGTCGTCATCGCGTACGCCGTGTCCGGGCTGCTGGTCATGCTGGTGATGCGGATGCTCGGCGAGATGTCGGCCGCGAACCCGGCCTCCGGTTCCTTCTCCGTCCACGCGGAGCGGGCCATCGGGCCCTGGGCGGGATTCACCGCGGGCTGGGCGTTCTGGGTGCTGCTCTGTGTCGCCGTCGGCCTGGAGGGCATCGGCGCCGCGAAGATCGTCACCGGCTGGCTGCCCGGTACGCCGGAGTGGGCCTGGGTCGCGCTGTTCATGGTGGTGTTCCTGGGCACGAACCTGGCCTCGGTGACGAAGTTCGGCGAGTTCGAGTTCTGGTTCGCCACGCTCAAGGTCGTGGCGATCACGCTCTTCCTGGTCCTGGGGGTGCTGGCGGTCCTCGGCGTCCTGCCCGGCACGGACGCCCCCGGCACCACCCACCTCACCGGCGAGGGCGGCTTCCTGCCGAACGGCTCCGAGGGCCTGGTGATCGGACTGCTCGCCTCCGTCTTCGCGTACGGCGGTCTGGAGACCGTCACCATCGCCGCGGCCGAGTCCGAGAACCCGGTCCAGGGTGTCGCCAAGGCCGTACGGACGGCGATGTGGCGGATCGCGCTCTTCTACGTCGGCTCGATGGCCGTCGTCGTCACGCTGGTCCCGTGGAACGACCCGAAGGTCGTCGAGGTCGGCCCGTTCTACGCGGCCCTGAACCGTCTCGGCATCAACGGCGCCGCGGAGATCATGAACGTGGTCATCCTGGTCGCCCTGCTCTCCGCGATGAACGCCAACATCTACGGCGCCTCCCGGATGGCCTGTTCGCTGGTGGCCCGCGGCCAGGGGCCGGCACGGCTCGGCCGGGTCTCCTCCGGTGTCCCGCGCACCGCCGTCCTGTTCTCGTCCGTGTTCGGTTTCCTGTGCGTGCTGCTCAGCTACTGGCGCCCCGACGACGTCTTCCCGTGGCTGCTCAACATGGTCGGCGCGGTGATCCTGGTCGTCTGGATCTTCATCGCCGTGTCCCAGCTGATCCTGCGCAAGCGACTGGAGCGCGGGGCCCCGGAGAAGCTCGTCGTGCGGATGTGGCTCTTCCCGGTGCTGACCGTGGTGGCGCTGCTGGCGATGGCCGGCATCTTCCTCCTGATGCTCCGGGAAGCCGACACCCGCAACCAGTTGATGGCTTCCGGCATCCTGACCGTCGTCCTGGCGACCATCGGCGTCGTACGGCAGCGGCGGTCCGCTCGCGTCCGGGCCTGAAGGGCGCCTGAAGGCCGTCTCAAGGGTGGCGCGCCCGGTACGTCGAGCGCGCGGTCCCGTCTGTGACCGCTCGTTGCCGGTGTCCGAGGACCCGGTCAGCGCTAGAGCTGCTGGAAGGAGGCGCTCGCGAGCACGGTTCCGTCCGGGTTGAACAGGCGCAGACCGGTGACCGGCGACGCGCCGGCGGCAAAGGGCGCGCCCCAGGAGCCGTAGCCCTTGGGGTTGAGGGCGAAGGAACCGACCGTGACGGTGGAGCCGTCGGCCCGCTGCAACTGGCAGCGAACGGTGCCGGAGTGCCCATCGGCGTCCACGGACATGTACAGCCAGGGCGAGGGCCCGGTGTAGAGGTAGACCTGCCCGAACGAGTGGCCCGCGTGGGTGAGTTCGGCGGTGCGCAGTTGCGGCTGCGCCGGTGCGACGATGGGCGCGACCGGGGCCGGGCGGCCGAGGGACGCGCCGAGTACCCAACCGCCTCCGCCGAGGGCCAGCCCCGCCGCCGCTGCCGCCGCGGCGAGGGTGAAACGCCGCCACAGCACCCGCCTGCGCAGGCTCTGCGGGCTGCGCGCGGAGGAGATCCCGAGCCGGTCGATCACCCGGTCCTCGAAGCCGGCCGGCGGTTCGCTGCCCGGGACGAGGTCCAGCAGCGCGTCCGAGGTCGCTGTCAGCTCGTGGAGGTGCTCGCGGCAGGCGGGGCAGTGCTCCAGGTGGTCCATCGCCTCGGCCCGCTCCTTGGCCGGCAGCACGCCGAGGGCCAGTTCCGCACCGGTCTCCCGGAGGTGCTCGCAGGTGAACCCGTCGTGGTCAGTCATGGTCCACCTGCCTGGTCGCGAGGGATTCCCGGACCTTGCCCATGGCTGCCCGTATCCGGGTCTTGGCGGTACCGAGCGGTATGCCCTCGAAGTCGGCGACCTGTCGGGCCGTCATCCCGTAGATGCCGGCCATCACCAGAGCGCGTGCCTGCTCCCGCGGCAGCTCGGCGACGGCGCGGCGCAGTTCCGTCGCGGTCTCGGTGGAGAGTGCGTGCCGCTCCGGTGTGTCGGTGATCGTCTCCATCATGCTCTCCAGGTCCGCGGGGTCGACCGGAGTGGCCTTGCGGGTGCGTACGGCGTCGATCGCGAGGTTGTGCGCGATCGACGCCAGCCAGGTGGGCACCGACCCGCGGCGCGGGTCGTAGACCTGAGCGTGCCGGCAGGCGCGCTCGAAGGTCTGCTGAGCGATGTCCTCGGCGAGCTGGACGTCGCCCACCACGGCGATGGCCACGCCGAAGACGCGACGCTGGAACCGCCGGACGAAGGCCACGGCGATCTCGGGATCGCCGGTCATGAGTCCGGCCAGCAGCGCTTCGTCGGGCACCCGCTCCAGGGGGATGCCAATCCTGCGCACACTCCTTACGTAGCACGGGCACGCGGGGATTGCCCGCGCCGGGCAGCCCCGGAGCGGCGGAAGGACGGGCGCGGGCCCCGGCATCCGTGCACGGCGAGGACGGCGGGCGGATTCGGGCAGGACGGCGGGCAGATCCAGGCGGGGCAATTTCCCGAAAAGGCAATCCGCTGAGCGTTCCGGAGCGTATTCCGTCTGGAAGCCTCTTCAGGAGGGAAGCTCATGACGATCTTCAGTCATCTCATCCCCACCGATTACCGTCGCGACAGGAACGACCGGATGTCGCGGCACTCGGACCACCACGGAAGGGACCATGGTCGCGACCACGGGCACGGCGGTGACCACGGACACGGCGGTGACCACGGTCATGGCGGTGACCGCCACGGCCGCTACTAGTGATCGCACTGGACGGCTGAGCGGGCCAGGGTTCCTGGTCCGCTCAGCCGCTGATTCCTGAGGAACGCGTCCCATGAGGCGTGTCTCGGTTCATGCGCTGCTGCGCCGACTGCTGTCGGTGGCGGATGATTCCGATGCGGTCGTCGCCGCCGCGCCACCGGTCGCCCCGCGTGAGGTGTTCCGGCGCTTCTGGCCCTACACCCGCGGTGGGCGTCGCTGGCTCGTTCCGATAATCGCCTTCAGCCTGATCGGTCCCGTTGTCGAAGCGGCCGAGATCTGGCTCTTCAAGATCGTGGTGGACGACGTCCTCGTGCCACGCGATCTGCGCCCCTTCCTCTGGATCGCCCTGGCCTACACCGGGCTCTTCCTCTGCTCCGGCATGGTGGGCTTCGCCGACGACGTGATGTCCACCTGGGTCGGCGAGCACTTCCTGCTGATTCTCCGGTCGGATGTGTTCCAGCATGTCCAGGGCCTCTCGCTCGGGTTCTTCGAACGACGGCGGCTGGGGGACGTCCTGTCGCGCATCACCGGCGACGTCGACGCGGTGGAGACGTTCCTCCTCTCCGGGGTGGCGGACGGCCTCTATCACCTGATCCGGCTGGGCCTCTTTCTCGGCCTGCTGTTCTACCTGCGCTGGGACCTGACTCTGCTCGCCCTCGTCATCGTGCCGCTCTTCTGGTGCGCGGCCCGGCACTTCTCCCGGCTGATCAGGGCCGCGTCACGGGAACAGCGCCGGCGCAGCGGCTCGATCAGCGCGATCACCGAGGAGTCGCTCGGCAACATCGCGCTGGTGCAGGCGTACAACCGGCAGGAGACGGAGGCACACCGGTTCGAGCGCGAGAGCACGGGCAGGTTCCGCGCGGCGATGACCTCGGCGCGGATCCACGCCGTGTACAGCCCGATCGTGGAGGTCTTCGAACTGATCGGTGCGCTCGCCGTCATGGGCCTGGGTACGTGGAAGCTGGCGCAGGGGCAGCTCACGCTGGGCGGGCTGCTGGTCTTCCTCGCGCTGCTGAGCAGTCTCTACGGCCCGGTTCGCGAACTGTCCCATCTCATCAACACGTTCTACGGGGCGGCCGCCTCTGCCGAGCGGATCATCGAGTTGCTCGACCAGCACCCCCAGGTCGTCGAAGCCGCCGCACCCCGGCGGATCGGGCGCGCTCGCGGCGACATCGAGTTCCGGGGGGTGTCGTTCCGTTACCCGGGTGCACCCCGGTGGGCCCTCGCGGATGTGTCGTTCCACGTGATGCCCGGCACGACGCTGGCGCTGGTCGGCGCGAGCGGCGCGGGGAAGTCCACGGTCGGGAAGCTGCAACTTCGCTTCTACGACCCGGATCAGGGGGCGATCCTGCTCGACGGCACCGATCTGAGGGAGCTGCGGCTGTCCGAGCTGCGCGAGAACATCGCGGTGGTGCTGCAGGAGACACTCGTCCTCCACGGCACCGTACGGGAGAACATCGCCTACGGCCGCCCGGACGCGGCGGAGGCGGACATCGTCGCGGCGGCCCGCGCCGCCGACGCCGACGACTTCATCCGGCTGCTCCCCGAGGGTTACGACACCGTGGTCGGCCAGCGTGGTCGCACCCTGTCCGGCGGGCAGGCCCAGCGGCTCGCGATCGCCCGCGCGATGATCAGGGACGCCCCCGTCCTGATCCTGGACGAACCGACCACCGGGCTCGATGCCCGGTCGGCCCGCCGGATCATGGAACCGCTGCGCCGGCTCATGGCCGGGCGGACCACCGTCGTCATCTCCCACCATCTGCTCACCGTCCACGACGCCACGTCCACCGTGGTGCTGGACCGCGGCCGGGTCGTCGAGAGCGGCACGCACGAGGAGCTGCTCCTGCGTGACGGAACCTACGCCCGGCTGAACGGGGTCGGCGGCGGCCCCGCCCTGGCCGGCTCCCCGCCACCTCGTCGGGTGTCCTCGTGAGCCGCGCACCGTGAGCCTCACCGTCGCCCGGCGGGACCGGCCCACCGAGCACCTCGCTCCGCCCGTCCGTGCCGTCCTCGACGATGCCGCCCGCGCGACAGACCGGACGATCACGTTCCGGCACCTCCCCGCCCGTTGTCCTGCCGACGCTGCCACCCCTCCAGTTGAATGGCTCCGAAGGGCGGCACCCGGTGCCCGGTCGCAGGGGGAGAGGCAGAGTTGAGCAGTCCAGGTGACGGCACACCGCCGAATCGACGGATCGGGGAGATAGCGGCGCTGATCTCGGCGATCACCGCTGTCATCGGTCTGCTGCTTGCCGTGTTCGGGGTCCCGCTCGTCGGCGGCTCCCCGACCAACCGGACCGTCGCGGGTGACGCCGCCCGGGCCACCTCCTCCGCGTCCGCGTCCGCGACGGCGAGCGTCGAGCCGGTCCCCGCGCCCTCGGCGTCCTCCAGCCCCTCCCTCTCCCCCTCGCCCCTGCCCAAGGGCTGGCACCGGGTCGGCGACCCCGATCTCACGGTCGCTTTCGCCCTGCCGAACGGCTGGATCCAGAAGGAGGACAACGACATCCAGAACACCTGGAAGTCCCCGGACGGCGCCTTCGACATGAGCGTCAAGCGGGACACCTCGTACGGATCGACCGCCCAGGCGGCCTCCGCCGGGCAGCTCGCCTGGTACCGCGACACCGGCCAGTCGTCGATGGCCGGTCTCAAGGCCGTCACCCACACCACCCGGCAGAACGGCCGGGACGCCCTCTGGCTGGAGATCGACTACCACTGGGTGCACCAGAGCGAACCCCGCAAGCGCGTCGAAGTCTTCGTCGCGGGAGAGGCGGGCCGCGTCTACCAACTGCTCGTCGACACCGCCGCCACCCCCGAGAAGCTCACCACCCAGCGGAAGTTGTTCACGACCGCCCGCACCCATCTGCTGATCGATACGAACGCGTCGTCCCGGACCACGTCCTGAGCCGATGCGCCCGCACCGCGGCAAGGCCGGACAGCTGACCCGGCGATGCAGGGTGGGTGCGAGAATGGATGGCCCCATGATCCCCACACCCGCAGCCCCCACCGCGCTCCGAGCGCCTGCCCCGGAAGGTACCTCGTGACGATCACCGTTCAGGAACTCGTCTCCTACCCGGTCAAGGGCTGCTCCGGGATCACGGTCGATACGGCACGGGTCGGCGTGACCGGCCTCAAGCACGACCGGACATTCATGGTGGTGGACGCGGTGGACGGTGCGTTCCGCAGCCAGCGCACACATCCGGCGATGGCCGCGATCAGCGTCGAAGTCCTCGATGACGGGGCGGCGTTGGCCCTGTCCGCCGAGGGTGTCGGGCCGCTGCGCCTGGACGTCGACCCGGACGGCCCGCGCCGCGAAGTCAGCATGTTCGACCGTCCTCTGGGTGCGGCAGCGGACCAGGGAGATGAGGCGGCGGAATGGTTCTCCGCCACGCTCGGTGCGCAGTCTCGTCTGGTACGTGTGGTCCCCGGTTTCGACCGGGACGGCTGGGGCGACACCCCGGGCAAGGTCAACTTCGGGGACGCCCACGCGGTGCTGGTCGCCTCGACGGCCTCGCTGGACGACCTCAATGCCCGCATCGCCGCGCGGGGCGACGCGACACCCGTCCCGATGAACCGATTCCGCCCCAACATCGTCCTGACCGGCGACGACGAACCGCACTTCGAGGACCGGATCCGCAGTATGTCCGTCGGTACCGCCGAACTCGCCCACGCGGTACGAGCGACGCGGTGCAGCGTCCCGCTCGTCGACCAGCGCACCGGCCGCCGCGTCGGCCCGGAACCGGTCCGGACTCTGGCGACGTACCGGCGCGAGCCGGACTACGGCAACAAGGTGAGCTTCGGCTCGAAGAACGCGGTCGTCCGCGAGGGCGTGGTGAGCGTCGGGGACGTGGTCGAGGTCAGGGAGTGGCTCAGCCGGACAGGGCCCCGGCTTTCACCCCAGCGATGAACGCGGCCCGGCCCGCGAGTGAGAGGCCGGCCCCGCGGCCGGTGGGGTCGGCGGCATCAGGGCGGAATCAGCCGTTGCCGACTTCGCGCGCCACGCGTTCCAGTCGGCTCCGGTGGCTCTCCCACCATGCCTGGTCGCCTGGCGGCATGTTGTCGCTGCTCTTCACACACCCGACGCTCCCGTCGATGAGTTCTCGCACGATGTCGGCGTGGCCGGCGTGACGCTGGGTATCGGAGATCACCCGCACCAGGATGTGGTGCAGCGTCGTCTCTCGGCGTTCCTCCGGCCACCACGGGACTGAGCCGATCGCGTCAAGCGTCAGCGTCGCAATCGTGCTGTTGGAGTGCTCCCACGCCTGGCGATACAGCCCGACGATCTCTTCGCGCGACTCGTCGGCAGTGGCCCACATGTCCGCGTTGGGTTCTGCGTCCTCCGTGTACCACCAGGACGGCGGTGCGTCACGGAAGAACGGCCGCCCGAATGTGTCGCCGAAGTACCCCAGCTCCACACCGGTGACATGTTTGACCAGCCCCAACAGGTTCGTGCCTGTGGGGGTCAACGGGCGGCGGATGTCGTATTCCGAGAGCCCATCGAGCTTCCACAACAAGGCATCACGCGCATCTTGCAGGTATCGGAGAAGGTCCGCTTTCGGATTCGGTTCGATCACATCGGGCAGTCTTCCACCCGGCACTGACAGTCAAGCTCCGGCAGCCCTCGGGTGAGATGCCGTCGGGAGTGGCATGGCAGCGGGGCCTCGGTGCAGGGGGAGGCGAGATCTATGCTCGGCCATATGATCGAGAGCCAGCGGCTGTTCATGCGACCTCTGCGTGTGTCCGACGTCGACGCCTTCGTCGAGCTCCATACCGACCCTCAGGTCAACCGCTTCGTCGGGTCATTCTCGCGTCACCAAGCACGGGAACGACTCACTGCGATCGAACGGCAGTGGGCCGAGCGAGGCCATGGCCTGTGCGCGATCGAGCTCAAGTCGAGCGGCGAGTTCGTCGGCCGGAGCGGCCTGCAGTACTGGGAGCAGTTCGACGAGGTGGAACTGGGTTGGACCCTTCGAACCGATCACTGGGGACGCGGGTATGCGACCGAGGCCGCCCGGGCATGCCTGGAATGGGGTTTTGCCACGCTTGACGCCCGCTACTTCACAGCTCTCATCCGTCCGGGCAACGAGGCGTCGGTGAGGGTGGCCGAGCGCCTGGGGTTCGCGCCGCGTCGAGAGGACCACCTGCAGGGCAACCCAGTCACGGTGTACGCCGTGGACCGTCCGGCCCACCTGCCCTCTCGTTGACCCTTCGCATGAGTTGCGACAGCACGACTTCTCTCCGCAACAGGGTCAGCCGGCGCGACCGATCATCTGGCGCCGGCAACGGCGGCCCACGTCCGGGAATCGATTCCGCCGGATCACGCCGACCCGGAACACGCCCCACTTCGACTGTGCAGGCGTCAGCGCCGATTCCGGGGCGCGGGAATCAGCGAACCGGGTGTCCCTCCGAGTGACCGATCCCGGTGATGTAGATGAACCGGCGGTCAGTCCCCCACCTCTGCGGCCGATCGCGTGCTCAAGAACTGCTTCGCTGCCTCAACCGCTTCCCCGCATAGATCCTCGTAAGAGACTCCCCAACTCTCCTCCCAGCACTCCAAGTTGTCCGCGCAATGGACGAGCGACTCCAGCTCTTCGGGGCGCCCGAGGCCATCGGAGATGTCAACCCAGATGAGCTGGGTGCCAGTGGCTGGATCCAGGGATCCGTCGGCGATCTGTCCGGCGATCCAGTAGGCCAGCGCCCACTTCGCGGCCCGAGGATCAGCGGGCGCGACGAAGAGCAGCCCCAACTCCTCCAACACCCGGTCGAAGAGTTCCGGAGCTTCAGGCTCCTCGCTCCGGAGGAGGCCGGCCAGCATGGCGAGGGAGGGACTCTCAACCCCGGCAATCAGCGCCTCCAGCCCTGTCTTGATGAGCCGGTCGGA
This sequence comes from Streptomyces sp. NPDC052052, assembly GCF_040680455.1. Taxonomy (NCBI): domain Bacteria; kingdom Bacillati; phylum Actinomycetota; class Actinomycetes; order Kitasatosporales; family Streptomycetaceae; genus Streptomyces; species Streptomyces sp. NPDC052052. The sequence continues at coordinate 158,953 of NZ_JBFAWU010000015.1, forward strand.
CCCGACGTGCCTACCGAACGCCCTCTCGCGCGCGATGTGGCCGAGCTGTTCGAGAGCGTCGTCGCGGGTCATCACAGTCTCCTCGATCGGCAGCTGGGAGAACGAAGCTCGCATATCTCGATCCCGGCGGGGTCACGCCGATCCGGACCACGCCTCACGATACGCGCGAGACGGCTCGGTGCGGGCCCCGACGACAACAGGCCCCGCACCGCACCGCGCGGAAAGCGTCAGTCGAAGATCGGCCCCTGGGTACGGGTCCGCTTGATCTCGTAGAAGCCGGGGACCGACGCCACCAGCAGCGTGCCGTCCCACAGCTTCGCCGCCTCCTCGCCCTTCGGGGCGGGGGTGACGACCGGGCCGAAGAAGCCGATCTCCTCGCCGTCCGGGCCCGGGACCGCAATGACCGGGGTGCCGACGTCCTGGCCGACCTTGTCGATGCCCTCCTTGTGGGAGGCGCGCAGCTCGGCGTCGTACGTCTCGGAGTCCGCGAAGTCCGCCAGCTCGGCCGGCAGGCCCACGTCCTGGAGCGCGCCCAGGATCGCCTCGCGGGTGGGGCCCTCGCCCTGGTTGTGGAAGCGGGTGCCGAGCGCGGTGTACAGCGGGCCGACGATGTCGTCGCCGTGCTTCTGCTGGGCGGCGACGACGACGCGTACCGGGCCCCAGGCCTGGTTCGCCATCATGTCGCGGTACTCCTCGGGCAGCTCGTCGAGCCGGTCCTCGTTGAGGACGGCCAGGCTCATCACATGCCAGCGCACCTCGACGTCGCGGACCTTCTCCACCTCCAGCATCCAGCGGGAGGTCATCCACGCCCAGGGACAGAGCGGGTCGAACCAGAAATCGGCAGGGGTCTTGCCGGTCGCCGTGCTGTTGTCAGACATGCCTCTCCTCATCAGGGCGTTTCGCTCCTGTGGCCGAGAACGCCTCGGGTTCACCAGCCATTCCCCTACGCCGGGCCGAAGGGCGGCGTGGGAGGATCAAACCCTGAGAACATGACACAAAGGAGTGTGCCCGTGCCCGGTGAGAACCTGTCCCGCGACGAGGCCCGCGTACGGGCCGAACTGCTGAGCGTCGACAGCTACGCGGTCGCCCTCGATCTGCGTTCCGCCGTCGGCGGGCCCGACGAGAACGGCGACGACGCCTCCTCGGGCCCGCGTACCTTCCGCTCGGTGACGACGATCCGGTTCCGCACCGCGCGCGGGGGCGCGTCGACCTTCGCGGACCTGGTGGCGCCCAGCGTGAACGCGGTGACGCTCAACGGGCAGCCGCTCGACCCCGCCGTCGTCTTCGACGGGACCCGGGTGGCGCTGGAGGACCTGCCGGAGGGCGACAACGTCCTGGTGGTCGACGCGCAGTGCGCGTACAGCCGGACCGGTGAGGGGATGCACCGGTTCGTCGACCCGGAGGACGGCGAGGTCTACCTCTACACGCAGTACGAGCCGGCCGACTCCCGGCGGGTCTTCGCCAACTTCGAGCAGCCCGACCTGAAGGGCACCTACCGCTTCGAGGTGACGGCGCCGCAGGGCTGGACGGTCTGGAGCAACGGGGTCGCGGAGACGCAGGACGGCGAGGTGTGGCGGTTCGCCGAGACGAAGCCGATCTCGACGTACATCACCGCGATCGTGGCCGGTCCGTACCACTATGTGACGGATTCCTACAGCCGTACGTTCGACGACGGCACGACGCTGGAGATCCCGCTCGGCGCGCTGTGCCGCAAGGGGCTCGCCCGCTACTTCGACGCGGACGACATCTTCCTCGTCACCAAGCAGGGGCTGGACTTCTTCCACGACAACTTCGACTACCCGTACCCGTTCGGGAAGTACGACCAGGCGTTCGTACCCGAGTACAACCTCGGTGCGATGGAGAACCCGGGCTGCGTCACGTTCCGCGAGGAGTACATCTTCCGCGGCAAGGTGACGCAGGCCTCGTACGAGAGCCGGGCCAACGTCATCCTGCACGAGATGGCGCACATGTGGTTCGGCGACCTCGTCACCATGCAGTGGTGGGACGACCTGTGGCTGAAGGAGTCCTTCGCCGACTTCATGGGCGTCTTCGCCATGGTGGAGTCGACCCGCTTCGAGGACGGCTGGATCACCTTCGCCAACAACCGCAAGGCCTGGGCGTACCGTGCCGACCAGCTGCCGTCCACCCACCCGATCACGGCGGACATCCGTGACCTGGAGGACGCCAAGCTCAACTTCGACGGCATCACGTACGCCAAGGGCGCCTCGGTGCTGAAGCAGCTGGTCGCCTACGTGGGGCGGGACGCGTTCCTGGAGGGTGCCCGGCGCTACTTCAAGAAGCACGCCTGGGGCAACACCCAGCTGGGTGACCTGCTGTCGGTGCTGGCCGAGACGTCGGGGCGCGACATGACCGCATGGTCCCGGTCGTGGCTGCAGACCGCGGGCGTCAACTCGCTGACTCCGGAGGTCACCTACGACGCGGCGGGCCGGATCACGGAACTGGCGGTGCTCCAGGAGGCGGCCGAGTCCCACCCGGAGCTGCGGCCGCACCGGGTCGCGGTCGGTCTGTACCGGCGGGCCGTCGACGGCAACCTGGTGCGGTACGCGCGCGCCGAGGTGGATGTGGCGGGGCCGCGCACGGTGGTCGGGGAGCTGGCCGGGGCCGAGCGTCCCGAGCTGGTCCTGGTCAACGACGACGACCTCACGTACTGCAAGGTCCGCTTCGACGAGGCGTCCCTGGCCACGCTGCGGGAGCACCTCGGCGACATGACCGATCCGCTGGCCCGGGCCCTGTGCTGGTCCGCGCTGTGGAACCTGACCCGGGACGGCCTCATGCCGGCCCGTGACTTCGTCTCGCTGGTGCTGGCCTTCTCCGGCAGGGAGTCCGACATCGGGGTGCTGCAGATGCTGCACACCTGGACCCGGACCGCGCTGGTGCACTACGCGGCGCCGCAGTGGCGCGAGGAGGGTGGCCGCGCACTGGCCGAGGGTGCGCTGCGGGAGCTGCGGGTGGCCGATCCGGGCAGCGAGCACCAGTTGGCGTGGGCGCGGTTCTTCGCGTCGGTGGCCGACTCGGAGGCGGACTTCCAGCTGCTGTCCGGTCTGCTCGACGGTTCGGCCCGGATCGACGGCCTGGATGTCGACCAGGAGCTGCGGTGGACGCTGCTGTCGCCGCTGGCCGCGCACGGGGTGGCCGACGAGTCGGTGATCGACGCCGAACTGGCCCGGGACGACACGGCGTCCGGGAAGCGGCACCAGGTGCGGTGCCTGGCCTCGCGGCCGTCGGCTGCGGTGAAGGCGCAGGCCTGGGCGGGCGTCGTGGAGTCGGAGGCGCTGTCCAACGCCTTGGTGGAGGCGACGATCACCGGGTTCGAGCAGTCCTCGCAGCGGGAGTTGCTGGAGCCGTACACGGGGAAGTACTTCGCCGCGATCGAGCGGGTGTGGGCCGAGCGGTCGATCCAGATCGGAATGGCCGTGGTGCGGGGCCTGTTCCCGGCGCTGCAGGACCATCCGGCGACGCTGGAGGCCACCGACGCATGGCTGGCCGCCCACGCAGAGGCGGCGCCGGCGCTGCGGAGGCTGGTGCTGGAGGCCCGGGACGATCTGGCGCGGGCGCTGCGGGCCCAGGAGTGCGACGCGGCGGCGGCAGGACGCGCGTGACTTCAGGTGCCGGGGCCCGGTGGGGCCCCGGCACGGTCCTCGCGCACCGGGCGGTCCGGGCCGGAAGGGCCCAAGGGGGCTTGCGGCAGGACGGCCCTTGTCGGCCATCGAACACGCGTACTTTAGGGCGGCGTTGTCCTGAATTGTCGACGAGCGTGTAACAGGGGTTAGTGCCGCGACCGGGTGCGGGATACCCCGGAGCATGACCCAGAACATCCCACCCTCCCCCTCCCCTCTCCGCATCACCGGCGATCTCCGTCAACGCGTGCTGTCCGCAGCACAGTTGAAGGCGCATGGCGTGTCCGCCGCCGAGGCCGCCGCGCAGTGCGGAGCCGGTGGGCCGTGGCAGCAGCCGCTGCCCGGTGTGTACGTCCTGCATCCGGGAGCCCCCACCGGCGAGGAACTGCTGCGTTCCGCACTGCTGTACGCGGGCCGGCCACCGGCGGCCGGCCGCCGGAAGGCACCCGCGCAACGGAACCCGGACACGGACCCCGAGTACGGCGAGGCCATGCTGACCGGACTCGCCGCGCTCGCCCTGCACGGGCTCGCGACCGCGCCGCCGCCCGTGCCGTCGGACCGGATCGACGTGCTGGTGCCGCACGTCCGCCGGATGCGTTCGGTCCGGTACGTGCACCTGGTACGGACCTCCGAACCGCCCCGTCCCGAGCGGGTGCGGGACCTGCCCGTGGCGCCGGTGGAGCGGGCGCTCGCGGACGCGATCGCCGGGCTCGGCGATGCCATGGCCGTACGCGGCCTGCTCATCGAGGCGGTACGCGGCGGACACTGCGAGCCGGCCGCCGTGGTGGACGAGCTGGACCGGTCCGGGCTGCTGGGCAGCCCTCAGATGGCGGGCGCCGTCGACTCGTTGTTCACCGAGGAGCGGACACGGGCGGAGGCCCGGCTGTACGACATGGTGCGGACGTACGGCCTGCCCGAGCCGCTCTGGAACGTCGGCCTGCGCCTGCCCGCAGGGCCGTATCTGGGCGGGGTGGACGCCTACTGGCCCGAGGAGGGGGTCGCCGTGGTGCTCGACACCACAGCGCCGTGGCGCAACAGGTTCGACGACGGCCGGCCCTCGGTGGAGCAGGACGCGCGGTGGTCCGCGTACGCCGGCGGCCGGGAGCGGCTGGAACGGCTCGGCGTGACCGTCGTCCCGCTGTCGCCGGAGAAGCTGTGCGACGCACGGGAGCAGCAGGTGGTCGTGGTACGAACGGCCCTGATGGCGGCGGCCGATCGCGAACCGGCGGCATATGTGATGGTACTGCCCCGTTGATGACGGCCCCTCAAATGCCCCTCTTTTTACCGTTTCATCCCTGATGACACATCAGTCGCGCTGGCGGAATTGCGCCATGTCTACATCTCGCCCCTTGGAATGTCTCCACAAACCCCTGTCATTTACGAAAGGGTGAGCGGTCATCCGGTACCGAATTCCGGACTCTCTCTTTCACTTCAGGGATGCTGATGATCTCCGAGTCCCCCCGTTCCATACCCGGGGCCAGACGCGCAGCACGCGTGGCGGCTGCCGCAGGCCTGGTGGCCGCACTGGCCGCCACCGGCGCCGCCCCGGTCTTCGCCGCCGATGACCCCGCTCCCGTCAAGTCCGGTGCCACCGGCGCCGCGACCGACAAGCTCGGCCAGTCCGACGCCGATGTCCTCGCCGAGGCCAAGGCCAAGGGCGAGAAGAACATCACGATGATGGTCGCCACCGCCCCCGGTGCGACCGAGAAGGTCGCCGAGCAGCTGGACGCCGTCAAGGGGTCCGTGCTGGGACGCACCTACGACAAGCTCGGTTACGTGCGGGCCACGGTGCCCACCGCGTCCGCCGAGGCGACCATCAAGGCGGCCTCCAAGCTGTCGTCCGTGTACGGCATCGATCTCAAGCAGGAGATCGAGCTGGACGACCCGACCCCCACGGCCGACCGGGCCGCCGGGGCGTCGACGAAGACCACGGGCACCTACGCGGCGCCGGGCAAGAACACCCCGGCGAAGAACCCGTACAACCCGTCCTTCGAGACGGGCGCGGTCGACTTCGTCAAGCAGAACCCGAAGGCCGACGGCCGCGGCGTGACCATCGGCATCCTCGACTCGGGTGTCGACCTCGGCCACCCGGCGCTCCAGAAGACCACCACCGGCGAGCGCAAGATCGTCGACTGGGTGACGGCCACCGACCCCGTCAACGACGGCGACCGCACCTGGCTGCGGATGTCGGCCTCGGTCTCCGGCCCGACCTTCACCATCGGCGGCCGTACCTACTCGGCGCCGGCCGGCTCGTACAAGATCCAGCTCTTCTCGGAGGCCGCCACCAAGGGTGGCGACATGGCCGGGGACCTGAACCGGGACGGCGACACCACCGACGTCTGGGCCGTGCTCTACGACCAGGCCGCCGGCACCGTCCGGGTCGACCTGAACAACGACGCGGACTTCACCAACGACGACGTGATGAAGCCGTACAAGGACGGCCACCAGGTCGGCTACTTCGGCACGGACGACCCGACGACCGAGGTCGTCGAGCGCATCCCGTTCGTCGTGGAAACCCGCAAGGACGTCGTGTACAACGCGGCCGGCGCCACGGCCGACTACGTCAACATCGGTGTCATCGAGTCCGAGCACGGCACCCACGTCGCGGGCATCACCGCCGCCAACGGCCTCTTCGGTGGCGCGATGAACGGCGCCGCGCCCGGCGCGAAGATCGTCTCCTCGCGTGCCTGCACCTGGGACGGCGGCTGCACCAACATCGCGCTCACCGAGGGCATGATCGACCTCGTGGTCAACCGCGGTGTCGACGTCATCAACATGTCGATCGGCGGCCTGCCGGCGCTCAACGACGGCAACAACGCCCGTGCGCTGCTGTACAAGCGGCTCATCGACACCTACGGCGTCCAGCTGGTCATCTCGGCCGGCAACAGCGGCCCCGGCCTCAACACCATCGGTGACCCCGGTCTGGCCGACCACGTCATCTCCGTCGGCGCGACCATCTCCAAGGAGACCTGGGCCGCCAACTACGGCTCGCAGGTCACCAAGAAGTACGACATGATGCCCTTCTCCTCGCGCGGTCCGCGTGAGGACGGCGGCTTCACGCCGACCCTGTCGGCCCCCGGTGCCGCGATCAACACCACCCAGACCTGGCTGCCCGGCGGCCCGGTCAAGGAGGCGGGCTACGACCTGCCGGCCGGTTACTCCATGCTGCAGGGCACCTCGATGGCCTCGCCGCAGGCCGCCGGTGCGACGGCGCTGCTGCTGTCGGCCGCCAAGCAGAAGCACATCGATCTGGAGCCGGCCGCCCTGCGTACCGCGCTGACCAGCACCGCCACCCAGATCAAGGACGTGCCCGCGCACGCCCAGGGCGCCGGTCTGATCAACATCGTCGGCGCCTGGAAGCAGATCGAGAAGCAGAGCTCCCCCGCACACGAGTACACGGTGCAGGCCCCGGTCGACACCTCGATCGACTGGGCGCTGAAGACCCCCGGCTTCGGTACCGGTCTGTACGACCGTGAGGGCGGCCTCCAGGTCGGCCAGAAGAAGTCGTACGACGTCACGATCACCCGCACCACGGGTGCGGACACGGCCGTCAAGCACCAGCTGTCGTGGAAGAACAACGACGGCACCTTCAAGCTGACCGGCTCCGGCACGGTCTCGCTGCCGCTGAACACGCCGGTGACCGTCAAGGTCCAGGCACAGCCCCGCTCGGCGGGCGCGCACAGCGCGATCCTGCAGGTCGACGACAGCAAGACGGTCGGCATCGACCACCAGATCCTCTCCACGGTCGTCGTCTCCGCGAACCTGACGGAGCCCTCCTACGCCTTCTCGGCGAAGGGCTCGGTGCAGCGCAACGGCACCACGTCGTACTTCGTCAACGTCCCCGAGGGCGCGAAGACCCTCGAGGTCGCGATGAGCGGCCTGCGTACGGGCAGCCAGACGCGGTTCATCGCCATCCACCCCTACGGGACGCCGGTCGACCCCACCACCACGACCTACTGCTACCCGAACTACGAGAACCCCGCCAACACCTGCCGCCCGGACGTGCGCTCCTACAAGGACCCGCAGGCCGGCGTCTGGGAGATCGAGGTCGAGGCACGGCGCACGTCGCCGCTGCTGGACAACCCGTACACGCTCGATGTCTCGCTGCTCGGCGCGACCTTCGACCCGGCCGTGCAGACCCTCGCCGAGGCGAAGGTCGGCACGCCGGCCGCGGTGAACTGGACCGTCACCAACAACTCCGGTGACCTGGAGGGCACGCTCAAGGGCGGCTCGCTGGGTTCGGCCAAGGTTGCCACTCCGTCGATCCAGACGGGTGACGTGCAGGAGTACACGGTCACCATCGGTGAGGGCGTCGAGAAGCTCGACGTCGCCATCGGGGGCACGTCGGACACCAACGCCGACATCGACCTGTACCTCTACAAGGGCGACACCGTGGTGGCCAAGTCCACCACGGCCGGGTCCGAGGAGGCGGTCAGCCTGACGAACCCCGCCGCCGGTGAGTACACCGTCGTGATCGACGGCTACGACGTCCCGGCCGGGACGACCACGTACAACTACCGCGACGTGTACTACACGCCGTCGCTCGGCACGATCACCGCCGACGAGTCGAAGGCCGTGAACCTGGCCAACGGCGCCTCGGCCCAGATCAGTGCCGAGGTCTCGGTCGCCGGTGCGGCGCCCGAGGGCCGGCAGTTCTTCGGCGAGGTCCACCTGGTGAACAGCCACGGGACCGCGGCGGGCACCGGCAGCGTCGTGATCGAGAAGGTCACGCAGTAGCCGGTGCGGACGCGGCGGTGACCTCGGTCGCCGTGTGATCCGTACGACAGTGGGGCGGGCGCTCTGTGGAGCTCCCGCCCCACTGCGCTGTCCACCGGGCAGATGCTGTCCACAGCTCGGACAATGGATTGGACAAGGAAGCCGGGGACATACGCATCATGGATCGGGCAACCGTGCCAGTTCGTACGTTCGAAGGAGTTCCCGTGAAGGTCGGAATCGTCGGCGCCACCGGTCAGGTCGGCACAGTCATGCGCAGGATTCTGGCCGAGCGGAAGTTCCCGGCCGACGAGCTGCGCCTGTTCGCCTCCGCACGCTCCGCGGGCTCCACGATCGAGTGGGAGGGCCGGGAGATCACCGTCGAGGACGCCTCGACCGCCGATTACACCGGGCTCGACATCGTGCTGTTCTCGGCCGGTGGCGCGACGTCGAAGGCGCTCGCCGAGAAGGTCGCCTCCCAGGGCGCCGTCGTGATCGACAACTCCTCCGCCTGGCGCAAGGACCCCGAGGTCCCGCTCGTCGTCTCCGAGGTCAACCCGCACGCGATCGCGGACCGGCCCAAGGGCATCATCGCCAACCCGAACTGCACCACGATGGCCGCCATGCCAGTGCTGCGCCCCCTGCACGACGAGGCAGGCCTGCTGACGCTGACCGTCGCCACCTACCAGGCGGTGTCCGGTTCCGGCCTGGCCGGTGTCGCGGAGCTGCACGGCCAGGCGTCCAAGGTCGTCGCCGAGGCCGACAAGCTCACCCACGACGGCGAGGCCGTCGACTTCCCCGAGCCGGGCGTGTACAAGCGGCCGATCGCCTTCAACGTGCTGCCGATGGCGGGCTCGATCGTCGACGACGGCTCCTTCGAGACCGACGAGGAGCAGAAGCTCCGCAACGAGTCCCGCAAGATCCTGGAGATCCCGGAGCTCAAGGTGTCCGGCACCTGCGTCCGGGTGCCGGTCTTCTCCGGCCACTCGCTCCAGGTCAACGCACGTTTCTCCCGTCCGATCAGCGTCGAGCGCGCCTACGAGCTGCTGAAGGACGCCCCGGGCGTCGAGATCTCCGAGATCCCCACCCCGCTGCAGGCGGCCGGCAAGGACGCCTCCTACGTCGGCCGGATCCGGGTCGACGAGACGGTGGACAACGGCCTCGCGCTCTTCGTCTCCAACGACAACCTGCGCAAGGGCGCGGCGCTGAACGCGGTCCAGATCGCGGAGCTGGTGGCGGCCGAGCTGAAGGGCTGACGCGGTCACGCGTCAGCTGACACGTCGCATGTGAAAAGGGCGGCCACCGGTGCTCGGTGGTCGCCCTTTCGTGTCCGTCAGAGGGCGAGGTGTCGACGCAGGGCGGCGTCGATCTCGGCCATGCGCTGGCGGGGGACGGCGCCGACTCGCTTCAGGAACCGCTCCCGCGCCATCGCGCGCACCTGCTCGCACTGCACCTTGGAGTCCTTCGGCAAGCCGCTCTCGGCTGCCCGGAGCAGCACCTGGAACGGATAGACCCGAGAGGTGTTCGAGGTCAACGGCGCTACCGTGATCACGCCGCGCCCCGTCCGCGCTACCGCGGCATTGGCGCCGTCGTTCGAGACGATCACCGAGGGGCGGGCCTTGTTGGCCTCGCTGCCGCGCACCGGCTCATAGTCGATCAGGTAGATGTCACCGCGTCTCATCGGTCAGCCCGTCCCCCGAGAACGTGTCCCAGAACTCGGCGTCGCCGCTCGCATCCCATTCCGCGAACGCCGCCTCGTAGTCGGCTTCCGCGTTCGAGGCGCGCAGCAACTCGATGGCGGCGTGTATCACCGCGGAGCGGGAGTCCGCGTCGATCTTCGTGGCGTACTCGTCGACGAAGGCGACATCCTCCTGCGGCAGGCTCACACTGATCTTCATACCATTGATGCTACCAAGGTAGCCCACCATTAGCTACTCCACTGAAGCCGGGCGACGTGGAAGGATGACCCGAAACATCGCATACCAAGGAGATGACCGCGTGCCTGGCACCAATCTGACCCGCGAAGAGGCACAGGAGCGGGCGCGCCTGCTGACCGTGGACGCGTACGAGATCGATCTCGATCTCTCCGGAGCACAGGAGGGCGGCACCTACCGGTCCGTGACCACCGTGCGCTTCGACTCCGCCGAAGCCGGTGCGGAGACCTTCATCGACCTGGTCGCCCCGGCCGTGCACGAGGTCGAGCTGAACGGCCGGGCGCTGGATGTCGCGGCCGTGTTCCGCGACTCGCGCATCACGCTCCCGCACCTGGTGGCCGGCTCCAACGAACTGAAGGTCGTCGCCGACTGCGCGTACACCAACACCGGCGAGGGCCTGCACCGCTTCGTCGACCCGGTCGACCAGCAGGCGTACCTCTACACCCAGTTCGAGGTGCCGGACGCCCGCCGGGTGTTCGCGAGCTTCGAACAGCCCGATCTGAAGGCGACGTTCCGGTTCACCGTGAAGGCGCCGACGGGCTGGACGGTCATCTCGAACTCGCCGACGCCCGAGCCGCAGGACGACGTCTGGTCCTTCGAGCCGACGCCCCGCATCTCGACGTACATCACGGCCCTGATCGTCGGCCCGTACCACGCGGTGCACAGCAGCTACGAGAGGGACGGCCAGTCCGTTCCGCTCGGCATCTACTGCCGTCCGTCGCTGGCCGAGTACCTCGACGCGGACGCGGTCTTCGACGTGACGCGGCAGGGCTTCGACTGGTTCCAGGAGAAGTTCGACTACGCCTACCCGTTCGCCAAGTACGACCAGCTGTTCGTCCCGGAGTTCAACGCGGGAGCGATGGAGAACGCGGGCGCGGTCACCATCCGCGACCAGTACGTGTTCCGCTCCAAGGTGACGGACGCGGCGTACGAGCGGCGTGCGGAGACCATCCTGCACGAGCTGGCGCACATGTGGTTCGGCGACCTGGTCACCATGGAGTGGTGGAACGACCTGTGGCTGAACGAGTCGTTCGCCACCTACACCTCGGTCGCCTGCCAGGCGTACGCGCCCGGCTCGAAGTGGCCGAACTCCTGGACCACCTTCGCCAACACCGAGAAGACCTGGGCCTACCGCCAGGACCAGCTGCCCTCCACGCACCCGATCATGGCGGACATCCGTGACCTGGACGACGTGCTGGTCAACTTCGACGGGATCACCTACGCCAAGGGCGCCTCGGTCCTGAAGCAGCTGGTGGCGTACGTCGGCATGGACAAGTTCTTCCAGGGCGTCCAGGCGTACTTCAAGGCGCACGCCTTCGGCAACACGCGCCTGTCCGACCTGCTGGGCGCGCTGGAGGAGACCTCCGGGCGCGACCTGAAGACCTGGTCGAAGGCGTGGCTGGAGACGGCGGGCATCAACGTCCTGCGCCCCGAGATCGTCACGGACGAGAACGGGCACGTCACGTCCTTCACCGTCCTCCAGGAGGCCCCGGCGCTCCCCGCGGGCGCGAAGGGTGAGCCGACCCTGCGGCCGCACCGCATCGCGATCGGCTGCTACGACCTCGACGGCTCCGGCAAGCTGGTCCGTACGAACCGGATCGAGCTGGACGTCGACGGCGAGCGCACGACCGTGCCGTTCCCGGCCGGCACCGCCCGCCCCGCCGTGATCCTCCTCAACGACGACGACCTCTCGTACGCGAAGGTCCGCCTCGACGAGGAGTCGCTGCGCGTCGTCACCGAACACCTCGGCGACTTCACCGAGTCCCTCCCCCGCGCGCTGTGCTGGTCCTCCGCCTGGGACATGACCCGCGACGGCGAGCTGGCCACCCGGGACTACCTCTCCCTGGTGCTCTCCGGCATCGGCAAGGAGTCGGACATCGGCGTCGTCCAGTCGCTGCACCGCCAGGTGAAGCTGGCCCTGGACCTGTACGCGGCGCCGGAGTGGCGCGAGGCCGGACTGACGCAGTGGACCGAGGCCACTCTGGCGCATCTGCGCGCGGCGGAGCCGGGCAGCGACCACCAGCTGGCCTGGGCCCGCGCCTTCGCGGCGACGGCGCGCACCCCGCAGCAGCTGGACCTGCTGCAGTCGCTGCTCGACGGCAAGGAGACGGTCGAGGGTCTGGCCGTCGACACGGAGCTGCGCTGGGCGTTCGTCGAGCGGCTGGCCGCCACCGGCGTGTTCGAGGAGGACGAGATCGCCGGAGAGTACGAGCACGACAAGACGGCGGCGGGCGAGCGCCACGCGGCCACCGCCCGCGCGGCACGTCCCACCGAGGAGGCGAAGGCGGAGGCGTGGGCCTCGGTCGTCGAGTCCGACAAGCTGCCGAACGCCGTCCAGGAGGCGGTGATCGACGGCTTCGTCCAGACCGACCAGCGCGAACTGCTGGCCCCGTACACGGAGAAGTACTTCGCGGCGGTCAAGGGCGCCTGGGACTCGCGCAGCCACGAGATGGCGCAGCAGATCGCGGTTGGCCTCTACCCGGCCGTTCAGGTCTCCCAGGCCACCCTGGACGCCACGGACGCCTGGCTGTCCTCGGCGAACCCGAACGCGGCCCTGCGCCGTCTGATGTCGGAGTCGCGCGCGGGTGTGGAGCGCGCACTGAAGGCCCAGGCCGCGGACGCGGCGGCGGCCACGGCGTAACACGCGGACGGCAAGCGGTCAGGGGCGCTCCCGCTGAAGGGCGGGGGCGCCCCTGCTTTCCCTCCCGCCGCCTCTTCGCCGGACGGCGGTTGCCGGCTCACACGGCGATGACCTCCACGCCTTGCTCCAGGCCCTTGAAATCATCCGGGTTGCGCGTGTAGAGCGGCAGCCCTTCGGCGGCTGCGACGGCCGCGATCATGAGATCCATGCGGCGCGGGCGAGGGTTCCGGCCTGCTTTGACGACCAGCGCGACGAGCGTGCCATACCTGCGCGCGGCTTCCCTGCTGAAAGGCACGGCGTCGAAGTCCGCCTCCACGTCGGCCAGCCGCTGCGCCCTTGCCATCATGTCCACCGGGTCGCCAGCCATGGCGACTCCCTGGGCGAGTTCCGCCAGGACGATCGTGGGAACGGCCATCTCCACCGGGAGCCTCTCGGGGGCGATGTCCGGCAGATCAATGACGACGCAGGTGTCCAGCACGCCCTGCTGACGGCGTTCAGCCATGGTCTCGCCCCGGCTCCCGCTCCCAAGGGTCGTCGCACTCGCCGACCCGGTCCTCGTTTCCGAAGAACGCGTCGGCCTCCGCACGCATACGCGCGGAGTCGACTCGCGGCGCGGTCCGCCACTTGCGCTGCATCTCCTCGACCGAGACGAATCTCCGCCGGGTGCTCAGCGGCCGGACTTCGGCGATCTCTATCCCGTTGCGGGTCACGTGATAGACCTCGCCCGCTTCCACATCATCCAGGACCGCTTTGGAGCGGGCGGCAAGTTCCCTTTGGGTGATGGTCTTCATACCTCGAACGTAGCACGCCGCAATACACTGCGACACGCGAACGCCCGGGGCAAACTCCTGCCCGGCGGGGCCGGGCGCTCCTCGCGCGTCTCCCGGCATGGGGCGGGAGCAGGGGTGATCCAGCGGCACCCGCGTCCGGACATGCGTGTGCGCCGCACGGTACGGGGTACCTGCGGCGCACGCGGGAGGGTGCTGGGGGCTAGGCCTTCTTCGACTTGTCGAGGACCATGACCAGGCCCGCGATGACCACGAACAGGGCGATGGGCAGCAGGACGAACCAGCCGACCGTCTCCATCGCACTCAGGCCGGGGCCCGGGTCGTCACCGGCGTCACGGGTCAGCGCAAGCGCGGGGGACGACATGAGCAGCATCATCAGCGTCGTACCGGCCGCCACGGCGCCGGCGCGCATTGCGTTCTTCTTGTCCACGGTGCAAACGTAGCGAACGCCTACGACGGCCGCGCGCGCGGGGGTACCGTACGGGGCGCAGATCCGGAAGCGGGGCGTCCGCCATCGGGCCGGAAGACCTCCATCAGCCCGTGCAGACGAGGTGCGGCGGCCAGTTCCTCCAGCGTGACGGGGCGGCCTGCCGCGTCGGCGACGGGCAGCCGCCAGTTGGGGTACTGGTCCCAGGTGCCGGGCAGGTTCTGCGGGCGGCGGTCGCCGAGCGTGTCGGGCAGCCAGATGCCGACCATGTGGGCCGGTGTGCGCAGCAGGAAGCGGTGCACGGCGCGGACCGCGCCCTCCTCGTCGCCCTCCCCCTCGGGCAGCAGGCCGAGCCGGGCGAGGTGCCCCATCCACTCGGCGGTGTCCGTGGCGTCGGCGGTCAGCTCCTCCGCGAGGCCGCGGGTGAGCAGGCCGAGGCGGTGGCGCAGCGTCACATGGTCGCCGGCCAGCCGGGCGGCGGTGGACGGCAGGTCGTGCGTGGTGACGGTGGCCAGACAGTCCTTGCGCCACTGCTCGGGGGCCAGCGGGCGGCCGGTGCCGGCCCAGTCCCGTTCGAACCAGAGGACGGACGTGCCGAGCACGCCGCGGCGCGCCAGGGCCTCGCGTACTCCCGGTTCCACGGTGCCGAGGTCCTCTCCCAGGACGACAGCGCCGGCCCGGTATGCCTCCAGGACGAGGACGGCGAGCATCGCCTCGGCGTCCTGGCTGACGTAGGTGCCCTCGGTGGGCGGGCGCCCCTCGGGCACCCACCAGAGCCGGAACAGGCCCATGACGTGGTCGATGCGCAGGGCGCCCGCCCGGGCGAGCAGTCCGCGCAGCAGTCCGCGGTACGGGGCGTAGCCGGATGCGGCGAGGACGTCGGGGCGCCAGGGCGGCAGGCCCCAGTCCTGACCGCGGGCGTTGAAGGCGTCCGGGGGTGCGCCGACGGACATGCGGTGGGCGAGGGCGTCCTGCTGGGCCCAGGCGTCGGAGCCGCCGGGGTGCACGCCGACGGCGAGGTCGTGGACGATGCCGACGGCCATGCCGGCGTCCAGGGCGGCGCGCTGGGCCGCGGCGAGCTGGCCGTCGGTCAGCCAGGCGAGCCGGCGGTGGAAGTCGACCCGGTCCAGCAGCTCGCGGCGGGCGCGGGCGGTCTCCGGGGAGCGGGGGTCGCGGAGCGCGGCAGGCCAGGTGTGCCAGTCGGGGCCGTGGACCTCGGCGAGGGCGCACCACAGGGCGTGGTCCTCCAGCGCCTGCCCCTGCTCGGCGAGGAAGTCGCAGTACGCGGCGCGACGGCCCGGAGTGAGGGGCACCTTCGCCACGCGTTCGAGGGCCTGCTGCTTGAGTTCCCGGACGGCGTCCCGGTCGATGAGGGCGCCCTTGTTCAGGACGGTGTCGCGGAGCGTCGCGGCGTCCTGCCGCAGGTCGTCGAGGACGCCCCGGTCCGGCACGTGCCCGTACTCGGGAATGGACTCGATGTGCAGATGGACGGGGTCGGGGAAGCGCCGCGACGAGGGCCGGTACGGGGACGGGTCGGTGGGGTTGCCGGGCACCGCGGCGTGAAGGGGGTTCACCTGGACGAATCCGGCGCCGAGGGTCCGCCCGGACCAGGTGGCGAGGTCGGCGAGGTCCCCGAGGTCGCCCATGCCCCAGGAGCGGGCGGAGAGCAGGGAGTAGAGCTGGACGAGGAAGCCGTGGCTGCGCGCGGGCGGCTGCGGGGCGCGGGCCGGGGCGACGACGAGCGTGCAGGTCGTGCTCCCGCCGCCCGGCGCACGCGCCGTCAGCCGGTGGACCCCGAGCGGCGGTCCGGTCCACCAGGCGGGCCGCGCGGGCGTGTCCGCACCCGCGTCCCTGCCGGCGTCGGCGTCGGCGGGCGGGACGCGCATCTGCGGGAGCGGGGGCGCCCCGGTGTCGTCGAGAGCGATGTCCAGCGTCGTGCCGGGCGGCAGGGCGGACAGGGCCGGGGGCAGCGGCTCCCCGGCCCACACCACCAGCGTCCGCGGGAGCAGCCGGGAACGGTGCGCGGACTCGGCGGCGGCGAGCGACTCCCGTACCGCTTCGGGTGTCACGGCGTCCACCCCGAGCGCGGCGAGCACGGCGACGACCGTGCCGTCCGGAACGGGGACCGTGACACCGGCGGACGGGGCGTAGGAGGTGGCGACGCCGTGCAGTGCGGCGAGCCGGGACAAGCCCATTCAGACTCCAGAGGACTCCATGCCCCACGGGCTGCCGGACGTGGCCGACTCGCTGGTCAGCGGGGCGACGGCGGCGAGCGGGGCTTCGCTGGTCAGTGGCGTGGCCTCGGCGAGCGGCGGCTCGCTGGTCAGCGGTATGGCGTCGACCAGCGGCGGTTCGCTGATCAACGGTCCGGGGCAGGCGGCGACGGCCGGGACCACGCCGGGCCGCGGGACGGTCCCGGCCGACTGCGGGGAGAGGGCGGAGAGCAGGAGCTGCGCGGCAGCGGGCATGGCGGCCTCCCGGCCATGAAGGAACAGGACACAGCAGACCTACCCTGTGGACCCGGCCGCAGGCGTAGGTGTTACCACAACGAATCCAACGTGCTCCGAGTCACATTTCGTTCCCCAGGCGCCACTTCGCCGAAAGTCGTACGCCCTTTTCGGTCATTCGGCGTCACTCCTGTCGTTGCGCGCCGAAGAGCTGAGTACCCCTCAGCTCGCCAGAGAAATAGGGCATTTCCGGCAGAGCGGCCACCCGCATTGACACCCTCGCGCGCGGGTGGTGGGGTCGGAGACCTGCTGCGGGAGCGAGGGAGAAGAGATGCGGCTCAGGCGCAGAAGGCAGGCAACGGCCATCGCGGTCGCCGTGCTCGGGGGTCTGCTCTCCACGGGTACCCCGGCCGCCGTCGCGGCCCCGTCGGCGCCCGGCTCACCCGCCGTCACCTCCCCCGACCGCACGGACGACGGCACCCTGCCCGCCGTATGGCCGCGCCCCCAGTCCATCAAGGCGTCCGGGTCCGCGGTGCCGCTCTCCGACGACGTCACCCTCCTGACCGGCGCGCATGCGGATCCGTACGCCGTCGAGGCGCTCCGGCAGATCCTGCGGGACGCCGGGGTACGGACCGTCCACGAGTCCCTGCCCGGCCGCGGTACGGTCATCCGGCTCGGCGACGGCGGAGCCCAGGACGCCCTGCGCACCCTGCGCGCCCCCGAGCGCGGCGATCTGCCGTCCGGCGGCTACCGGCTCGCGGTCGGCCGGGTCGCGGGCCGGGACACCGTCGCCGTGGACGGTGTCGGCGAGGACGGCCTCTTCCACGGCGTGCAGACCCTGCGTCAGCTGATCAGTGACGGGGACATCGCCGGAGTCACCGTCAGGGACTGGCCGGGAACCGCCGTGCGCGGAATGACCGAGGGCTTCTACGGACAGCCGTGGACCCGCGAGGAGCGGCTGGCGCAGATCGACTTCATGGGGCGCACGAAGCAGAACAGATATCTGTACGCGGCAGGCGACGACCCCTACCGGCAGGCCCGTTGGCGCGACCCCTACCCGGCCGACCGGCGCGCCGACTTCCGGGCCCTGGCCGAACGCGCCCGCGCCGAGCATGTGACGCTCGGCTGGGCCGTCGCCCCCGGCCAGACCATGTGCATGTCGTCCGAGAACGACATGCGGGCACTGACGAAGAAGATCGACGCGATGTGGGCCCTGGGCATCCGGGTCTTCCAGCTGCAGTTCCAGGACGTCAGCTACAGCGAGTGGCACTGCGACGACGACGCGGACACCTTCGGCAGCGGCCCCGAGGCGGCGGCCAGGGCGCAGGCCCGGGTGGCGAGCAGGGTGGCGCAGCACCTCGCGGACCGCCATCCGGGCGCGGAACCGCTGTCGGTCATGCCGACGGAGTTCTACCAGGACGGGTCGACCGCCTACCGCACGGCACTCGCCGAGGAGCTGGACGACCGGGTCCAGATCGCCTGGACCGGGGTCGGTGTCGTCCCGAAGACCATCACCGGCGCCGAACTGGCCGGTGCCCGCGCCGCGTTCCGGCATCCGCTGGTCACGATGGACAACTATCCGGTCAACGACTACGCACAGGACCGCGTCTTCCTCGGCCCGTACACCGGCCGGGAGCCCGCGGTGGCGACGGGTTCCGCGGCGCTGCTCGCCAATGCGATGGAGCAGCCGTCCGCATCCCGCATCCCGCTGTTCACCGCCGCCGACTTCGCCTGGAACCCGAGGGCCTACCAGCCGCAGGAGTCCTGGCAGGCGGCGATCGACGATCTGGCGGGCGGCGACGCCCGCACCCGGGACGCCCTGCGGGCACTGGCCGGGAACAGCGCCGGATCCGTGCTGGGCGGCGACGAGTCGGAGTATCTGCGGCCGCTGCTGACCGCGTTCTGGCAGTCCCGCTCGACGACCGACACCACGGAGCGGGCGGCCGCGGCACGCAGGCTGCGGGCGGCGTTCACCGTGATGCGGGAGGCCCCACAGCGGCTGAAGGGCCTGGCCGACGGGCGGCTGGAGGGCGAGGTGCGGCCGTGGACGGAGCAGCTGTCCCGGTACGGCCGGGCGGGCGAGCTGGCCGTCGACCTGCTGGAGGCACAGTCCCGGGGTGACGGCGCCGCCGCGTGGCAGGCGTCGCTGGCGCTGGAGCCGCTGCGCAAGGCCACGAAGGCGAGCGGTGCGACGGTCGGCAAGGGGGTGCTCGGCCCGTTCCTGGACCGGGTGCGCCGGGAGGCGGACGCCTGGACGGGCGCGGACCGGGACGCCGGCACGGTGACCGAGGCCGCGGACAGTTACACGGTCCGGCTGAACCGGGCCCGTCCGATCCGGACCGTGACGGCGATGACCGAGCCCGGGGACGACACGGTGGCCGGTGCGACGCTGGAGGTCCATGTCGCCGGCGAGGGCTGGCGCAGCCTCGGCCCGGTATCGGCGACCGGCTGGACCCAGACCGCGGCCGAGGGGGTGCGTGCCGACGCGATCCGGATCGTCCGGCCCACCGGCGGCCCGTCGGTACCGCCGGCCATCACCGGCACGGTGGCGTCCGTCGTCCCGGGCAACCGGACCGGCAGCGACCTCGCCGCGGATTCCTCCGGGAGCGCGCAGGGCCGGGCTCCCCAGGTGCGCGCGCTGGTGCCGTGGTTCGACGACGAGCCCGCCGTACAGCTCGAACTCGCCCGTGCCTCGACGGACGCGGAGATCGGCGGCGGGCCGAAGCGGGTCGAGGTGCGGCTGTCGTCCCGGCGCCCCGCCGAGGTGCGGGGCAAGCTGACCGCGCGGGCGCCCAAGGGCATCGAGGTGAAGGTTCCGGAGCAGTCGACGGTGCCGCGCGGTTCCGGTACCGCCGTCCCCGTGGAGATCACCGTCCCGGCGGGCACCCCGGCGGGAGAGTACGAGGTGCCGATCGCCTTCGGCGAGGAGCGCACCACGCTGACCGTCCGGGCGTACCCCCGCACCGCGGGCCCCGACCTGGTGCGCACCGCCACCGTCGCCTCGTCCGGCGACGAGACCCCGGACTTCCCGGCGTCGGCCGCCTCCGACGGCGATCCGGAGACCCGGTGGTCCTCGCCGGCCGAGGACGGGGCCTGGTGGCAGGCGGAACTGCCGCAGTCGGAGCGGGTCGGCCTGGTGGTGCTGCGGTGGCAGGACGCGTACGCCTCCCGCTACCGCGTCCAGGTGTCCGCGGACGGCCGCACCTGGCGGACGGCGGCGACCGTACGGGACGGGCGGGGCGGGCGCGAGTCGGTCCGGATGGACGCGAAGGACACCCGCTTCCTCCGGATCCAGGGCGATGCCCGGGGCACCGAGTACGGCATCTCGCTCTGGTCGGTCCAGGCGTACGCCGTCGCCGCGGCGGAGTGACGCCCCGCTCGCACCCCTGTCGTCCCCGACGGCCCCCGTTCGGCCCCGGGGACGACAGAGGCCCGGATCCCTCAGGCTGAGATGCCGTCGATCCGGGCCATGGCGTCGTCCGCGCCGAACGGTTGCAAGTACGGCAACCAGCGCGGGTCGCGATGCCCCGTCCCGATGATGCGCCAGGCGAGCCCGGTGGGCGGTGCGGGCTGCTGGTGCAGCCGCCAGCCGAGCTCCGGCAGGTGCCGGTCCGCCTTGACGTGGTTGCAGCGGCGGCAGGCCGCCACCACGTTGTCCCAGGAGTGCTTTCCGCCGCGGCTGCGCGGAATGACATGGTCGACGCTGGTCGCAACGGCGCCGCAGTACATGCAGCGTCCCCCGTCCCGGGCGAAGAGCGCCCTGCGGGTCAGTGGAACGGGCCCCCGGTACGGGACCCGTACGAACCGCTTCAGGCGGACGACGCTGGGGGCCGGGACGACCCGGGTGGCACTGTGCATGAAGGCGCCGGACTCCTCGAGGCAGATGGCCTTGTTTTCGAGCACGAGGACGAGCGCGCGGCGGAGCGGTACGACGCCGAGGGGCTCGTACGACGCGTTGAGAACCAGGACGTGCGGCACGGTGGATGCCTCCTTGTACGCCGGCGGCGCGTGGCTCGCGCCGGGACGATCCGCTCTCAGTTTCTCCTCACGCCTGGTCGGAGCGCCACCACGTGCGGGTAACGGGCCGGAAGGATTTTTTCCGCAGCCCCCTGCCGGTCCCCCGCCACCCCGCACCGGAGCAGGCGCTTCGGGGCCATGGCCGCAGCGGCCCCACCCGACGTGTGCGATCGGCCACATACGGCCTGTGCGCCCTCATGGAACCGGTCTCTTCCGGGCAGGCAGAAGGGAGCCCTCCGGATACCCCGTTAGTGTGGTTGGTCTGCTGTCGTCCCTCTGGAGGTTCCGCCGTGTTCCCGTCCGCCCTGTTGGCCACCGCCACGTCGCCGGGGTCCGGTAGCTCGCTGGACGAGGCCGCCGAGCAGGCCGGCAACGCCGCAGGCTGGGTGGAGGAGAACTGGTCCATCTGGCTGAGCACGGGTCTGCGTATCGTGCTCATCGCCGCGATCGCGGTCGTGTTGCGCACCGTGGTCCGCCGTGCTCTCACCAAGCTGATCGACCGGATGAACCGCAGCGCGCAGGCGGTGGAGGGCACCGCGCTGGGCGGGCTGCTGGTCAACGCGGAACGCCGCCGTCAGCGGTCCGAGGCGATCGGTTCGGTACTCCGCTCGGTCTCCTCGTTCCTGATTCTCGGTACGGCAGCCCTGATGATCCTGGGCGCGTTCAAGATCAACCTGGCGCCGCTGCTGGCCTCCGCCGGGGTGGCCGGGGTCGCGCTCGGTTTCGGTGCGCGCAACCTGGTCACCGACTTCCTCTCCGGCGTCTTCATGATCCTGGAGGACCAGTACGGCGTGGGTGACACCATCGACGCGGGCGTCGCCTCCGGCGAGGTCATCGAGGTCGGTCTGCGGGTCACCAAACTGCGCGGTGACAACGGTGAGATCTGGTACGTCCGCAACGGCGAGGTGAAGCGCATCGGCAACCTCAGCCAGGGCTGGTCGACGGCCGGTGTCGATGTGACGGTGCGCCCGACGGAGGACCTGGAGAGGGTTCATGCGCTGATCTCCGAGGCCGCCGCGTCGATGGCCAAGGACGAGCCCTGGAGCGAGCGGCTGTGGGGCCCGGTGGAGATCCTCGGTCTGAACTCCGTGCTGCTGGACTCGATGACGGTCCGGGTGACCGCGAAGACGATGCCGGGCAAGTCGCTGGGCGTGGAGCGCGAGCTGCGCTGGCGGATCAAGCGGGCCTTCGACGAGGCGGGCATCCGCATGGTCGGCGGTGTCCCGGCCCAGGCGGACGAGCCGTCCGCCGCCGACCCGACGGCCGGCATGGCCGCCCCGTCCGCGTACGCGTCGACGACCTCGCCGCAGTCGCTGGCCGCGTCGCCGATCGCCCCGCCGCTGGGCAAGTCGAAGTAGGCCGCCACGGCCCACCGCACGAGTGAGGGGTGCCCCGCAGAGTCTGCGGGGCACCCCTTGCTCGTACGCGGGCCCGACGCGGCTTCTCAGCCGCCCGATACGGACTGCGGGCCGGCGGTCCGCACGTTGCGCGGGCACCCGGACATCACGTGAGCACCGCCCATTGACGTCCCGGCAACCACGCCCTACGGTCCTCTCACCGAATAGGAAACTTTCCTAACAGAGGGCAGGTGCCACGTTCATGGCCGGAACCACCCCGGGTACCCCCCGCGTTCTGCGGGCCATGAACGACCGGGCCGCCCTCGATCTGCTGGTGGAGCACGGCCCCCTCTCCAGGACCCGGATCGGGGAGCTCACCGGCCTCTCCAAGCCCACCGCCTCACAGCTGCTGGCGCGGCTGGAGGCGGCCGGGCTGGTCGTCGCGACCGGGACGACGGCCGGTCGCCCCGGTCCCAACGCCCAGTTGTACGCGGTGAACGCACGGGCCGCGCACGTCGCGGGGCTGGACGTGAACGCCCGCCGGATCGTCGCCGCCGTCGCCGATGTGACCGGTGAGACGGTCGGGGAGTTCGAGCTGCCCACCCCGGGCCGGACCGCCGACTCCGCGGTGCGGCAGGTGACCCAGGCGCTCGACGGTGCGGTCCAGGACGCCGGGCTCACCCTCGCCGAGGTGCACCGGGTCGTCATCGGCACGCCGGGGGCCTTCGACCCGGGTACCGGGCGGCTGCGGTACGCCACGCACCTGCCCGGCTGGCACTCCCCCACTCTGCTGGTGGAGCTGGCCGCGGCCCTGCCGATGCCGGTCGCGTACGACAACGACGTGAACCTGGTCGCGGTGGCCGAACAACGGCGCGGCGCGGCGCGCGGTCACGACGACTTCGTCCTGCTGTGGAACGAGGAGGGGCTCGGTGCCGCCCTCGTCATCAACGGACGGCTGCACCGCGGCTTCACCGGTGGCGCCGGGGAGGTCGGCTTCCTGCCGGTGCCCGGCGTTCCGCTGGTCCGTCAGGTCGCCCAGGCGAACGCGGGCGGCTTCCAGGAGCTGGCGGGCGCGCCGGTAGTGGCCCGGATGGCCCGTGAGCTGGGCATCGACGACGAACCGGCCCGCGGCTGCGGCACCCCTCACGAGGCCGCGGCACGCCTGCTCGCGCGGGCCGCCGGCGTCGCGGGGTCGGACGGGGGCGGCCCGTACCTCCGGCTCCTGGACCGGTTCGCCACCGCCCTGGCCACCGGGCTCGCCTCCGTGGTCGCCGTGCTGGACCCGGAACTCGTCGTGCTGTCCGGCGGGTTGATCACGGCCGGCGGGGAACCGCTGCGCGCCCGGGTGGAGTCCGAGCTCGGCGAACTGGCCGCTGCCCGGCCCCGGTTGGTCACCGGCGCCGTGACCCACCGTCCCGTACTGCGCGGCGCGCTGGAGAGCGCGCTCGCGACCACCCGTGACGACGTCTTCGACACGTCACGCTGAGGATTTCACCGAGTACGTCACACCGACCGGAGCGAAGGGCTGACCATGAAGCTCGCAGTAGTGGGTGGCGGGTCCACCTACACACCTGAACTGATCGACGGTTTCGCCCGGTTGCGGGACACGCTGCCCGTCGAGGAGCTGGTGCTCGTCGACCCGGCGGCCGACCGGCTCGCCCTCGTCGGCGGCCTCGCCCGGCGGATCTTCGCCAAGCAGGACCACCCGGGGAGGATCGTCACCACCTCGGACCTCGACGCGGGCGTCGCCGACGCCGACGCGGTCCTGCTCCAGCTGCGCGTCGGCGGACAGGCCGCCCGCAACCAGGACGAGACCTGGCCGTTGGAGTGCGGCTGCATCGGCCAGGAGACCACCGGGGCCGGCGGCCTCGCCAAGGCGCTGCGGACCGTCCCCGTCGTCCTGGACATCGCCGAGCGGGTCCGCCGCACCAACCCGGACGCCTGGATCATCGACTTCACCAACCCGGTCGGCATCGTCACCCGGGCCCTGCTCCAGGCCGGGCACAAGGCCGTCGGCCTGTGCAACGTCGCGATCGGCCTCCAGCGGAAGTTCGCCCGGCTCCTCGACGTCACCCCCGGCGAGGTGCACCTCGACCATGTCGGGCTCAACCACCTGAGCTGGGAACTCGGGGTACGCCTCGGTGGCCCGGACGGCGAGGACGTCCTGCCCCGGCTGCTCGCCGAGCACGGCGGCACGATCGCGGACGACCTGCGCATGCCCCGGGCGGTCCTGGACCGGCTCGGCGTCGTCCCCTCGTACTACCTGCGGTACTTCTACGCGCACGACGAGGTCGTACGGGAGCTCGGCACCAAGCCGTCCCGGGCGGCCGAGGTCGCCGCGATGGAGAAGGAGCTCCTGGCCATGTACGGCGATCCGGCACTGGACGAGAAGCCCGCGCTGCTCGCCAAGCGCGGGGGCGCCTTCTACTCGGAGGCGGCGGTGGACCTGGCGTCCTCGCTGCTGGGGTCGGACGGCCCGGCGGTGCAGGTGGTCAACACCTACAACCGGGGCACGCTGCCGTTCCTGCCGGACGACGCGGTCATCGAGGTGCAGGCCCGGGTCGACGCGGCGGGCGCCGTCCCGCTCCCCGTCCCGGAGCTGGACCCGCTGTACGCCGGCCTGATCGCCCAGGTGACGGCGTACGAGGACCTCGCCCTGGAGGCCGCGCTGCTCGGCGGCCGGGCCAGCGGGCGGGCGGGCGGGAGGGACACCGGGCGGGCGGGCGGGAGAAATGCGGTCTTCAAGGCGCTGCTCGCACACCCGTTGATCGGCCAGTTCGAGTACGCCGAAGCGCTCACCGACAAGCTGATCGCGCACAACCGGGAGCACCTCGCATGGGCGTGAGCACCTGTGTCCTCGCGATCGACGCGGGGAACAGCAAGACCGACGTGGCTCTGGTCGGTCCGGACGGAACGGTGCTGTCGACCGCCCGCGGCGGCGGCTTCCAGCCGCCGGTGGTGGGCGTCGAGGCGGCCGTGGACGCGCTTGGTGCGATCGTCGGCCGGGCGCTGGAGGAGGCCGGTGCGCCGGGCGGCTCCGTCGCTCAGGTGTCGGCCTGTCTCGCCAACGCCGATCTACCGGTCGAGGAGCGGCAGTTGGCGGATGCGCTGTGGGCCCGTGGCTGGGGCCGCGCGGTCGAGGTGCGCAACGACACGTTCGCGATACTGCGCGCCGGCGTGGACGTGCCCCGGGGCGTGGCCGTGGTCTGCGGCGCGGGGATCAACTGTGTCGGCATGGTGCCGGACGGGCGTACCGCGCGCTTTCCTGCCCTGGGCCGGATCTCCGGTGACTGGGGCGGGGGTTCCGGGCTCGCCGAGGAGGCCCTGTGGTTCGCCGCGCGGGCCGAGGACGGCCGTGGCGAACCGACCGGGCTGGCGCGTGCGCTGCCCGCGCACTTCGGGCTGGACTCGATGCAGGCGCTGATCGAGGCGCTGCATCTGGGCCGGATCGGGTGGGAACGCCGGCTCGAACTGGCCCCGGTGCTCTTCGCGACCGCGGCGGCCGGGGATCCGGTCGCGGGTGCGCTGGTGGACCGGCTGGCCGAGGAGATCGTCACGATGGCATGCGTGGCGCTGGGCAGGCTCGATCTACTGGACGCGGACGTGCCGGTGGTGCTGGGCGGGGGTGTACTGGCGGCCCGTCACCCGCAGTTGGACGACCGGATCACCCAACTCCTGGCGGAACGCGCTCCGAAGGCGGTGGTACGGGTGGTGACGGAACCTCCGGTCCTGGGGGCGGCGCTGCTGGGTCTGGACCGCACGGGGGCGGCTACCGGGGTGCACGAGACGCTGCGCGCGCAGTACGGCTGAGACCGGATGCGCCCCCGGCGGCGTCCCGCGGTGTTCCGGCCGCGGGACGCCGTTCGGGCGTGGGAACCGTTCAGTTGTCCCGGACGTGTTCCTGGGAGGGGAGATCGGCCCGGTTCGGGTGGTGGTCCGCCGATCGCCTTGATCGGCGGCGCCGGCCTTGGTCGAATGCGTGTGACGGCAGCCGCGGACCGTGCGGGATCCGGACGTTCCTGATGTGGATGTCGTTCCCTGCGGCCATACTTCAGGCCGGGTACCAGTCCCCCGATCGGCCGGGGGCCGGGCCACCGTCAGTGACCGAGGGGGAGGTCGAGTGACACACCCGCCGATTGCAGGCACGGCGCCGGAACACGTGCGGGCGCAGCCCCCCGCACCCGCTCCGCCGCAGCCCGGCGCCTGGTCCGCGACGACGCGGCGGCTGCGGGTCTCGGCGACGACCGAACCGGGCAGGCTCCAGATCATCGGGGCCGTACTGGCCCTGCTCGTCGTCGCGTTCGGGGCCGTGACGGCGGTCGAGGTCGCCGACCGGGCGGACGCCGCCGACGACGTGGTGAACCACAGCCAGCCGCTGAGCGTCGACGCGGCGGACATCTACCGTTCGCTGGCCGATGCCGACACCGCGGCGGCGAGCGGGTTCCTGGCCGGGGCGCAGGAGCCCCGGGACGTCCGCGACCGGTACGACCGGGACATCGAGGAGGCCTCCGGGCTGCTGGTGAAGGCCGCGGCCAACACGGACCCGTCGACGGCCTCCGGACACGAGATCACCACGCTCAACGAGGAACTCCCCCGGTACACGGGCCTGATCGAGCGGGCCCGTGCCAACAACCGGCAGGGCCTGCCGCTGGGCGGCGCCTATCTCCGGTACGCGAACCAGAAGATGAGCAACGTCCTGCTGCCGGCCGCCGAACGGCTGTACGCGGCGGAGACCGGGCGGCTCGACCGGGACATCGAATCGGCCAGGACCTGGCCGTTCCTCTCGCTGGGTCTCGGTGCCGTGGCCCTGGCCGCCCTGCTCTGGGCCCAGCGGCGCAACTACCGCCGGACGAACCGGGTCTTCAGCCAGGGGCTGCTCGTCGCGACCGCCGCGTCCACCGTGGTGCTGCTGTGGCTGGCCGTGGGGCACACGGTGGCACGGTCCGGACTGCTGGACGCGGATGTGCACGGGCAGCAGTCCCTCGATGTCCTCAACCATGCCCGGATCGACTCGCTGAAGGCCCGCGCCAATGAGAACCTCACTCTGGTCGCCCGAGGCGCGGTGCTCACGCCGGACGGCAAGAACGACAAGTACGAGACCGACTACGGAACGGGCATGAAGGCCCTCGACGAAGAGCTGGTGAGGGCGGCGAAGCTCACCGACGACCCCGAGGGGAGCGTCCCGGTGTCGAACGCCGTCAGCGCCGTATCCGAGTGGCACAAGCGCCACCGGACCGCCCGTGCGACCGACGACAGCGGCGACTACGACGGCGCGCTGAAGCAGACCATCGGGTCGAAGAACTCCACCGGTGAGTCCTTCAACCGTGTGGACGACGCCCTGAAGCGGGCCCTCACCCATGAGCAGGGCGAGTTCACCCGGGCGGCCCGGAACGGACGCGGGGCCCTGGGCGGGCTGCCGGTCGGTTCCGCGGCGCTTGCCGCGCTGGGTGCTCTCGGCGCGGTCCTCGGGATCAACCGCAGGCTCTCGGAGTACCGGTGAGAGGGGGAGCGATGACCAGGATGCGCATGCGCGTGAGGTCTGCCCGCGGCAGGCTGCGCGGCTGGGGCGGGGTGACGGCCATGGCCGCGGTCTGCGCGGTGACGGCGGCGAGCACCCTGCTGCCGCTCTCCCACGGCGCCGCCGAGGCCCTCGGCGGCGCCTTCTCGGGGCCGGGCACCGCGCGGGCGGTGCAGGTCCGGGCCGATTCCGCGTCCTGCACGGACCCGGAGGCGAGCCTGCCGCCGTCGAGCGCCGGCGGCCCGAGCATCGCGAAGATCAAGGAGCGCGGGAAGCTGATCGCGGGCGTCGACCAGAACAGCTTCCGCTGGGGGTACCGCGATCCGGAGACCGGCAGGCTGGAGGGGTTCGACATCGATCTGGTGCGGGCCATCGCCAAGGACATCCTCGGCGATCCCGATGCGGTGATCTTCCGCGCCATCCCCACCAACCAGCGGATCGCCGCCCTGGCGAACGACAAGGTCGACGTCGTCGTCCGGACCATGACGATCAACTGCCGCCGCCTGGGACAGGTCTCGTTCTCCACGGCCTACTTCCAGGCCGGGCAGCAGGTCCTCGCACCGAAGGACTCGTCGATCACCGGGTTCGACACGTCCCTGGCGGGCAAGCGGATCTGCACCGCCGAGGGTTCCACCGCGTACGAGGCGCTGGAGAAGCAGTCGTTCGGCTCGGTCTTCAAGGACCCGCACGACGGCAGCGAGGCGGACGAGGACCAGCTCACCGTCCCCAACCAGCTGGACTGCCTGGTGCGGTTGCAGATGGGCGAGGTCGACGCGGTGGTCACGGACAACGCGCTGGCGGCCGGTCAGGCGGCCCAGGACCCGGCGGTCGAGCTCAAGGGCGACAAGCCGTTCACCACCGAGTACTACGGCGTGGCGACGAAGCGCGGTGCGGACGACCTGGTGGCCCGGGTCAACCAGGTGCTGGTGGACTACCGCAGAGGCGGGACGGGCAGTCCTTGGATGGTGTCGTACCGGAAATGGCTGGAAGCCGGTCTGCCGGGGATAACGGCGCCGCCGGCTCCCAAGTACCGGAGCAACTAGCCGGCTTGGAAGCACCGGAGCGACGGGAGCCGGTCGGGGTACCGGCCGGGGGACGCGCGACGGCGTGCGCCGGCCGGTGAGACAGTGGCACTGATCCTGCCGGGCCCGCCCCGACAGGAAGAGCGGAGAGGTGATCGATGGGCGTTGCGGGCCCCTTTCCCGGCTACGCGGGGAGGACCCCCGGCCCGGTCATGGACCGGGACGAGGCGGACCGTGCGCTGGCCCGGCTGGGCGCGGAGCACGAGGCGATCGAGACCTCGCTCCTCGCCCTGCAGGACCACGCGGGCCGCCGGCTTCTGGAAGGCGCCGGCCTGACCGGTGTCACGAAGGAACGCTGGGCCTCCACCGAGCAGTCGATCACCCTGCTGTGGGCGTATTTCGACGTCTACGCGGCGGCTCTGACCGAGGCCCGCGCGGTGCGGGCCCGTCGGCGTCACCCCAGCCGGGACGACCTGGTCACCCTCACCGAACTGCTGCGCGGCGAAGGGGTCACCGTGGCGCATGCGGCGGGCCGGTCCGACCCGTCGGGCGCCGCCCCGGCCAGGCTCTCCGAGCGCTTCACCCTGGAGGAACTGGTCGCCCGGATGAACGACCTGTACGCCCGCTCGCTGGACATGGTCGTCGCCGCCGACTCCGTGTGGTCCGCACTCCCCGCCCGGATAGATCTCCTCGCCACCGAGCTGCACCGCACCCGCTCACTGGCACACTCCGTCGGCGTACGCCCCGGCGAGCACCCGGCGGGTGACGACCTGGAGGCGATCACCCGGGAACTGACCGCGCTGCGGGCGGAGGTGATCTCCGATCCGCTCGCGTTCTGGCTGGCGGGGTCAGGCAGTTCGGCGCCGGGCGGCGGGCGCCCCGACACGACGCGCTACGACCGGGCGGCCCGCGCCCTGGACGAGGTGCGCCGGGAGATCGAGGCGGTGCTCGCGGTCCGGCAGGACGCCGAACAGCGTCTGGTCCAGCTGCGGGACGTGCTGTCCCGTGCGGACCGCACCCTGTCGGAGGCCCGCTCGGCGCGCGGCGAGGTGCTGGCGAAGATCGCCGCCTCCGAGGTGCCCGCGGTCAGCGGCCCGGCCACGGTGCTCCAGGAGCGGCTGGCCATCGCTTCGGAGTACCGCAGGCATGCCCAGTGGCACCGGCTCTCCCCGCTCCTGGAGACGCTGGAGCGTGAGGCCGAGGAGGAGTTGCTGCGGGCCCGCGAGTCGCTGACCGCGGTCACCGCGCCGCTGGCCGTGCGGGCGGAGCTGCGCGGCCGGCTCGACGCGTACAAGGCGAAGGTCGCCCGGCACGGTCTGGCCGAGGACCCGTTGTTGATCGAGCGGTACGACGCGGCACGCCGGATGCTGTGGAGCGCTCCGTGCGATCTGCGGGTCGCCGCACAGGCGGTGCTGCGTTATCAGGAGACGGCGGCCGAGCTGCTGTCCCCGCAGCGGCCCGCGGGACCGGAGGACCGGCGATGAGTACGGGCGGACGCAAGGCCGAAGGGCCGCGACAGCGGCGGGGCGAGCAGGGGGACCGACCGTGAGTACGCAGTGCCAGCACCCCACGTGCGAGGGCCGGTACGAGGACGTGGGCGGCGGTGAACTGTACTGCGACACCTGCGGTCTGGCTCCCGTCGTGTCTCCGGAAGGAATGGTGTCCTCTCCCCCGACCGGGATCGCCGGCGGCGGGGGCGCGAGCGGCCGGGGCAGTGGGACCAGCGGCAGCAGTGCCGCCTCGTCCCGGGCCTCCTCGCGCTCGTCTACCTCGCACCGTTCCGTTTCGGGCCGGCTGTCGCGCTCGCTGTCCGGTGGCGCCACGGCCCGTTCGGTGTCGGTCCGTTCCTCCCGTTCGGTCGCGAGCGGACCCGGCCGCGGGAGGCTGGGCGCGGGCCTGGTCGAGGTGCCGGACGTGCCGCGTCACGATCCGCGTTCCGCGGTGATGGAGCACCCGGAGGTGCCGGAGCGGAAGCGTTTCTGTTCCCGTTCGGACTGCGGGGCCCCGGTGGGCCGGGCCCGTGGCGGGCGGGCGGGCCGCACGGAGGGGTTCTGCACCAAGTGCGGTCACCCGTACTCCTTCGTGCCCAAGCTCCACGAGGGCGACGTCGTGCACGGCCAGTACGAGGTCGTGGGCTGTCTGGCGCACGGCGGGCTCGGCTGGGTCTATCTCGCGGTCGACCGTGCGGTGTCGGACCGCTGGGTGGTCCTCAAGGGCCTGCTCGACACGGGCGACCAGGACGCCATGGCCGCCGCGATCTCCGAGCGGCGCTTCCTCGCCGAGATCGAGCACTCCAACATCGTCCGGATCTACAACTTCGTCGAGCATCTCGACCAGCGCACCGGCTCGCTCGACGGCTACATCGTGATGGAGTACGTCGGCGGCAAGGCGCTCAAGGAGATCGCCAACGAACGCCGCACCGCGGTCGGGAGACGCGATCCGCTGCCGGTCGAGCAGGCGTGCGCGTACGGCATCGGGGCGCTGGAGGCGCTCGGTCATCTGCACAGCCGCAACCTGCTGTACTGCGACTTCAAGGTCGACAACGCGATACAGACCGAGGACCAGCTGAAGCTCATCGACATGGGTGCGGTCCGTCGCATGGACGACGACGAGTCGGCCATCTACGGCACGGTCGGGTATCAGGCGCCGGAGGTCGCGGAGGTCGGTCCCTCGGTCGCCTCCGATCTGTACACGGTCGCGCGGACGCTCGCGGTGCTGACCTTCGACTTCCAGGGCTACACCAACGTCTTCGTGGACTCGCTACCGGATCCGGACCACATCGAGGTGTTCCGCACCTACGAGTCGTTCTACCGGCTGCTGGTGCGGGCCACCGATCCGGATCCGGCGCGGCGGTTCGCCTCGGCGGCGGAGATGGCGGAGCAGTTGACGGGTGTGCTGCGCGAGGTGGTGTCGCTGCAGACGGGGCGTCCGCGCCCGGCGCTGTCGACGCTGTTCGGTACGGAAGTGCGGGTCACGGACACGCAGTTGTTCGCCGAGCCGACGGGCGAGGTGTCGCGGCTGGGGGCGCGCTCGGCCGCACCGGCGTCCGCGGGCCGCTTCGGGCGGCGGCGGAAGGGGGCGTCCACGGGTGCCGCCCCGGCGGCGGTCACCGTGACGCCCGCCGGGCCGGGTCCGGACGGGCTGCCCGCGGCCGTGGCGCTCGCGCCCGGATACGCCGCGGCGGGGGCCGGTCCGCTGGCCGCGCCGCCCACGCACCTCCGGGCGAGCAGCGGTCCGGGCGCGGGGGTGCCTCGCGGCGGTGCGGCGGTCCCGGACGGGCCGCCCCGGGCCGCGATCCCGGCACCCCGGGTCCCGGTCGCCGTTCCCGGTGCGCCGTCGGGGCCGGACGCCGCGAACGGTCGGCGGCCGGCCGGACTGGACGCGCGGGCCGGCTCGCTCGCGCTGCCGGTGCCCCGGGTCGACGCGAACGATCCCAACGCGGGCTTCCTGGCGGGTCTGATGGCGACCGCCCCCGCCGAGCTGATCGCCGCGCTGAACGCGGCCCCCGCAGCCTCGCTGGAGACCCGGCTGCGCGAGCTGCGGGCCCGCCTGGAGATGCACGACCTCGGCGCGGCGGACCAGGTACTGGCGGCGCTGGAGGCCCGGTATCCGGACGACTGGCGCGTGGTCTGGTACCGCGGCGTCACCTCGCTGGTGACCGGCGACCACGTGAACGCGGCGCTCTCCTTCGACGCGGTGTACGACGCCTTCCCCGGCGAGCCCGCGCCCAAGCTGGCGCTGGGGATCTGCGCGGAGGTCCTGGGCCAGCTGGACAACGCCGCGGAGTACTACCGCCTGGTGTGGGCCACCGACCCGAGTTTCGTCAGCGCCGCCTTCGGCCTGGCCCGGGTGCAGTTCGCCGCCGGGGACCGGGTCGGGGCCGTGGCGACGCTGGAGTCCGTACCGGAGGCGTCGATCCACTACACCGCGGCACGGGTCGCCGCGGTGCGGGCCCGGCTGCGGGAACGGTCCCCGGACGAACCGCTGCGGCCCGATCTTTCGGCCGCCGCCGACCAGGTCGCGGCACTGGCCGGTCTCGGTCTGGACCCGGTGCGCCGCGAGCAGTTGTCGACCGAGGTGCTGGGGACGGCGCTGGACTGGGTACTCTCCGGTGGTTCAACGGCTCCGCGTACGGCCGCTCAGCCGCACGCGCCTGCCGGACCGCCGGATCCGTCCGGGCCCGGAACGCTGCTCGGCCATGAACTGGACGAGCGTGGCCTGCGTTTCGGGCTGGAGCGTTCGTACCGGATGCTCGCCCGGCTTGCGGAGCCCGGTGACGAGAGGATCGAACTGGTGGAACGGGCCAACCGTTTCCGCCCCCGGACGTGGGTGTGAAAATGTCGCAGAAGCCCCAGAGCGCGGCCTTGTCGAGGTGCCCCGGCTGCGAGGAGCCGCTGGAGCCGGGGGACCTGTTCTGCGGTGCGTGCGGGTACGACCTGACGGCCGTGCCCGCACCGCCGCGGGACCGCCCGACGATCGTGATGGCCGCACCGGCCGGGAACGACCGGGCCGCCGCCCGCATCCCGGACCGCCCGGCGGAGGTCCGGTTCGACGAGCCGGGCGGAGCCGGTGACTTCGAGCTGGCCGCGCCCGGTGCCGCCCCCGGTGCCCCGCCACAGGTCACGCCCGCGCCCGCGGCCGCACCGTCCGCCGACGCGCCCACGGCGCCGCCCGATCCCCGTGCCCCCGCGGCGGAGCTGCCCGCCACGCCACCGGTCGGCAGCCGGCTGTGCGTGGCCTGCCGGGCCGGCCGGGTCGACCCCGACGGCTACTGCGAGAACTGCGGTCACGCCCAGCCGCGCGAGCGCGACCACATGGAGCAGGAGCTCGGTTCGGTGGCCGCCGTCAGCGACCGGGGTCTGCGTCACCACCGCAACGAGGACTCGTTCGCGGTGTCGACCACCGCCCTGCCCGACGGTTCACCGGCCGTGGTCGCGATCGTCTGTGACGGTGTCTCGTCGGCGAGCCGCCCCGACGAGGCGTCGGCGGCGGCCGCGCACGCCGCCAACGAATCGCTCCTGGATTCGTTGCCGCGCGGCATCCATCCGCAGCAGGCGATGCACGAGGCGATCGTCGCGGCCTCGGAGTCGGTCAACTCCCTGGCCGAGGAGCCCGGTCGGGCCGGCGAGCACGACCCGCACCGCCACCAGAACGCCCCGGCCTGCACCCTGGTCGGCGCGGTGCTGGCGGGTGGGCTGCTGGTCGTCGGCTGGGTCGGCGACAGTCGCGTCTACTGGGTGCCGGACGACCGCAGCCATCCGCCCGCCCGGCTGACCGAGGACGACTCCTGGGCCGCGCAGATGGTCGCCGCGGGCCTGATGAACGAGGCCGACGCGTACGCGGACGAGCGCGCCCACGCCATCACGGGGTGGCTCGGCGCCGACGCCTACGAACTGGAGCCGCACACCTCGGCGTTCAAACCGGACCGGTCCGGTCTCGTGGTGGTGTGCACGGACGGTCTGTGGAACTACGCGGAGTCGGCGGCCGAGATGGCCTCAGCGGTACCGGCCGACGCACAGCTGCGTCCGTTGCACGGCGCGCGGGTGCTGGTGGGTCATGCGCTGGACGGTGGGGGCCACGACAACGTAACAGTGGCTCTGCTGCCGTTCACCATGCCGCCGCAGGGGGCAGGATCGGCCTGCGGCACCCCATGAGTCCCGTTCCGTAACGCTTGATTCCGTTTCCGTCCGGCCACTCCCCCCTGACACTTTCGCCCGCTTCACCCACCCCCGGCCACCTCCCTCCCCATCCGCCCTGATCCACCCGTACTTCTGCCCTCACAGCTGTCTTCATCTGACACCCGGAGCCCCAAGGAGCCGATCAGATGGCCAACTTCTCCAAGTCGCACGTGCCGCAGTTCTCCGTCGAGGTGTACCAGAACGCATATCTGCCGGAGGGCGGTCGCGAGGTCAACGCGATCGTCACGGTCACCTCGACCGGTGGCGGCACCACGGGCGGCGCCCCGCTGTCCGATGCGGCCGCTGTGCCGGCGCACGCGCCGGGGCAGCCGTCGGGAGCGGCTGTGGTGATCATGGTCGACTGCTCCGGTTCGATGGACTATCCGCCGACGAAGATGCGCAACGCCCGTGACGCGACGGCCGCCGCCATCGACACCCTGCGCGACGGCACCTCGTTCGCCGTGGTCGCCGGCACACACGTCGCCAAGGAGGTCTATCCGGGCCAGGGCAGGCTCGCCGTCGCCGATGCGCAGACCAGGGCCCAGGCCAAGGGGGCCCTGCGCGCACTCGGCGCCGGTGGCGGTACGGCGATCGGCACCTGGCTGCGGCTGGCCGACCGGCTGCTCGGCGCCACCGACGCCGAGATCCGGCACGGCATCCTGCTCACCGACGGCCGCAACGAGCACGAGTCGCCGGAGGACCTGCGCGCGGCGCTCGAATCCTGCGCGGGCCGTTTCACCTGCGACGCCCGGGGAGTCGGCACCGACTGGGAGGTGAAAGAAGTCACAGCCATCGCCTCCGCACTGCTCGGTACGGCCGACATCGTGGCCGACCCGGCAGGGCTGGCCGCGGACTTCACACAGATGATGGAGAACGCGATGGGCAAGGAGGTCGCGGACGTCGCACTGCGGCTCTGGACGCCCGTCGGCGTCGAGATCAGGTTCGTGAAGCAGGTCGCCCCGACGGTCGTCGACCTGACCGGCCGCCGCACCGAGGCGGGCCCTCGGGCCGGGGACTACCCCACGGGTTCCTGGGGCGACGAGTCCCGCGACTACCACGTGTGCGTACGGGTGCCGCAGGCCGGAATCGGCCAGGAGATGCTGGCGTCCCGGGTCTCGCTGGTCCTCCCGGACCCGGCGGGCGGGACACCGCACACCCTGTCGCAGGGTCTGGTGAGGGCGGTGTGGACCGAGGACGTGGCGGCGTCCACCGCGATCAATCCCCAGGTCGCGCACTACACGGGCCAGGCGGAACTGGCGCAGGTCATCCAGCAGGGGCTCGACGCCCGCAGGTCGGGAGATCTCGACGGCGCGACGGCGAAACTGGGCCGTGCCGTGCAGCTGGCGTCTGCGTCCGGGAACGAGGAGACTGCGAAACTGCTTTCGAAGGTGGTGGATGTCGTCGATGCCGCGACGGGTACTGTGCGACTGAAGGCGAAGGTCGCGGAAGCGGACTCGATGACACTCGAAACACGCTCGACCAAGACCGTTCGCGTCAAGAAGTGACCGCATGGTCACGCAGCCGGGCCACCCTCCGGAGCGATCCGCCGGGTGGCGAAGAGCACGATGGATGACGGCCCCGGGGCCTGACGAGGAGAGGGGGAAGCGCCGACATGCCGACCTGCCCGAACGGACACCAGTCGGGTTCCGATGACTGGTGCGAGGTCTGCGGCCATCGCATGGCCGGAGCGGGCGCGCCTGCGGGTGCGGTCCCCCCGCCGCCCCCGCCGCCGCCGGCTCGCGGTTACGGCTATCCGCAGGGCTCCGGCCCCGACGCCACCCAGCAGGCCGAGCTCTGCCCGCAGTGCCGCACCCCGCGCGAGGCCGGGGCGCCGTTCTGCGAGGAGTGCCGCTTCAACTTCCTCACGAACACCGCGACGTCGTACACACCGCTGGCCCCTGCGCCGAGCCATGCCGGTCCTCCGCCCGGTCTCCGTCTGCCGCCCGGCTTCCAGACGCAGCAGCCGCCCGGTCCCGGGCAGCAGCGTGATCCGTTCGAGTACCAGGGCTCGCGGCCCTCGCAGGTGAACCGTCCGGCCGAGCCGCTCTCGCCCGACCAGGGAAGCGGGCCGGTGCCTCCGGCTCCGGGTCCTCAGGCACCGGGCCCTCAGGCGCCTCCACCGCCGCCGTTCCAGCAGCAGGGGCCGCCCCCGCCCTTCCAGCAGCAGGGGCCGCCCCCGCCCTTCCAGCAGCAGAGCCCGTCGCCGTTCCCGCAGCAGTCGGCGCCGCCTGGGTTCGAGCGGCCCGGTCCGCGCGTACCGCCGGCCCCGCAGCCGCTGGTCCCGCAGTCGCCGGCCCAGGCGCGGCAGCAGCCGAAGTCCGACGACGACGACTGGATGCTGTCGCCGCCGTCCGGGGCCCAGGCCCCGCAGCCGTCGGCCCCGGCCCCGGCCCCGGCCCCGGTACCGCAGCAGCCTTTCCCGGGCCAGAACCAGCCGGCCGCGAGCTGGACCGCGGTCATCGCCCCGGACCGTGACTACTTCCTGTCGATGATGCAGCGCAGCGGCCCCGAGGCGACCGGGCTCAACCTGCCCGCGTACTCCCCGGAGCAGCGGCTCGCGCTGACCGGCAACCAGGTCACCATCGGTCGCCGCAGGCACAGCACCGGCGAGTCCCCCGACATCGACCTGTCCGTGCCGCCGGAGGACCCGGGCGTCTCGCACCAGCACGCGGTGCTGGTGCAGCAGCCCGACGGCGGCTGGGCCGTGGTCGACCAGAACTCCACCAACGGCACCACGATCAACGGCGCCGAGGACCCGATCCAGCCCTATGTCCCTGTCCCGCTCCAGGACGGCGACCGGGTGCATGTCGGCGCCTGGACGACGATCACGCTCCGTCGGGACTGACGCACGCCATCCGGCGGACAGGGCTCTCACGGTCCGTCGGGCAGTGGCCAGGCGTACGGCCCCGCCGGGTCGTCCAGCCAGGCCCACTGCCGCCCGGCCCGGACCGTGATGCCGAACCTCTCCCGCTCGGGGCGCCGTTCGCGCTGCCAGAGGGAGAGGGCCTCGCGGGGGTCGAGGGTGGCCCCGGTGAGCGCGAGCATGAACCGAAAGAGCTCGTTCTCGGCGATGCGCCTGGGCAGTCCGCGACCGTGCGGGGGGCGTGCGGGCTGCGGGGGCGGTGCGCCGCGCAGCGGTACGAAGTACGCGGGCGTGTGCAGGAACCGGCCCTCCGCACACCTCTCGTGCGCCTCCTCCCGCACCCGCAGCGTGATCAGTCCGGTGGCGAACGGTGCCAGAATCACCGCATCCGATGTGCACTGGTCCAGCCAGGCCTGCGGTACGCAGGGCAGGGTGCAGGTCGCGATGATCCGGTCGTACGGGCCGCGTGGAGGCCAGCCCCGCGCCCCGTCCCCCGTGATCACCGCCGGGCGGTATCCGGCCGCCGCGAGATGCCGGCGGGCCGATTCGGTGATCTCCGGGTCGAGGTCGACGGTGGTCACGGCGTCGTCGCCCAGCCGGTGCGCGAGCAGCGCGGCGTTGTAGCCGCTGCCCGCGCCGATCTCCAGGACCCGTTGTCCGTCCCGTACGTCGAGCGCTTCGAGCATCCGGGCCATCAGCGAGGGCTGACTGCTCGACGAGATCAGCTCGCCGTTTTGGATCCGGGTGGCCAGCGCACCGTCCGCGTAGGCCCCCTGCAGCCACTGTGCCCGCCGGTCCGGGTCGGGATCCTCGCACCACAGGCGGCCGGTTCCGACCGACACGTAGTAGTACGGCACGAACAGATGCCGCGGCACCTGCTCGAACGCGGCCAGCCAGTGCGGGTCGCGCAGGTCCCCGTGCGCCACGATCCCGCGCACCATCGCCTTCCGTTCCTCTGCGGCGGCCACGGCGAACCGGTCCGGATGCGCGTCCTGCATACCCCCACCCTCCTGCGTCCGGGGCCCGGGGGCCAGGAACCGGGGCCGGTCGGCCGGTCCTAGGCCTCCGGTACTCGGTCGGCGCGTCTGCGACCATGGACGGGTGACAGAGATTCCGCGCGACACGCTGCAGGAGCAGACCTTCTACGAGCAGGTCGGCGGCGAGGAGACCTTCCGGCGCCTGGTGCACCTCTTCTACCAGGGCGTCGCCGAGGACCCGCTGCTGAGGCCGATGTACCCGGAAGAGGACCTGGGTCCGGCCGAGGAGCGGTTCGCGCTGTTCCTGATGCAGTACTGGGGTGGGCCCCGTACCTACAGTGAGCGGCGCGGACATCCTCGGCTGCGGATGCGGCACGCTCCCTTCCGGGTGGACCGGGCGGCTCACGACGCGTGGCTGAGCCGGATGCGGGCGGCCCTCGACGAGATCGGCCTGGCACCGGAACACGAGCGTCAGCTGTGGGACTACCTCTCCTATGCGGCCGCCTCGATGGTGAACACGGAGAGCTGACACACGGGCCCGCACCCCTGCCACCGGTGCGGAATTCGTACCTCCGCCTCCGGATAACGGTCACGATCCCATCAAGGTGTTCGCACAAACGGTTTCCAACCACACGTATCTCCTGAAAGCATCGCGTGACACCGGGGGCGGGTGTGTGGCGAGGGACCAGGGGGGCGTGAGTGACGGGGTTCGTCTTTCTTCGGGTGCGGGCCTATCGGCTCCTGCTCGCCGCAGCCGTCCTGGCCGTTCTGCTCACCACCTCGGTGCTTGCCGCGCTGACCGCCTTCTCCGGCTCCATCGGCGACGCGGCGCTGCGTCACTCGCTCACCCACCGGTCCAGGGCCGCGGCCTCCCTCGTCATGTCCACGCAGGTGACGCCCGCACAGCGGGACACCGCCGACGCGAGCGCCCGGCGGGCCGCCCGCGACACCTTCGACGGCCTTCCCGTGACCGTCCGCACCCTGGAGACATCGGGGACGTACGCGCTGCCGCACGGTCTGCGGGCTGCGGCGGGCCGGGGCGACACCCCCGATCTCACCCACTTCGCCTCCCTCGACCGCAGCCGCGTCCGGCTCACCGCGGGCCGTATGCCGGCGTCCGGGAGCGGGAAGGCGGATGATCCCGTCCAGGTCGCGCTGCCC
This sequence comes from Streptomyces sp. NPDC052052, assembly GCF_040680455.1. Lineage (NCBI taxonomy): Bacteria > Bacillati > Actinomycetota > Actinomycetes > Kitasatosporales > Streptomycetaceae > Streptomyces > Streptomyces sp. NPDC052052. The sequence continues at coordinate 198,114 of NZ_JBFAWU010000015.1, forward strand.
GGCGCCGCCGCCCGGGACCTGGACCTGCGACCGGGCTCGCGGCTCACCGTCACGGACCGGCTGGACGACAAGCCGCTGCGCATCCTGGTCACCGGGGTGTACGAGGCATCCGACCAGACCGATCCGTACTGGCAGTTGGACGAACTCGGCGGGCGCGGCGTCCGCACCATCTCCTTCACGACGTACGGCCCGCTGCTCACCGACCCCACCGTGACCGCTTCCGGACGGGTCAGTTCCGGCAAACTCTCCTGGCTGGCGACCGCCGACTTCCGTACCGTCACCACGGGCCGGATGGACGCCCTGCACAGCGCCGCCACCGCTGCCCCGAAGAAACTGCAGGCCGCCGCCGGATTCGGGACCGGGTCCACCGCGCAGACCTCGCTCCCCCGGGTGCTGGAGCAGATCGACCGGGCTCTGCTGGTCTCGCGTTCGACCCTGATGATCGTGGCCGTCCAGCTGGTGATGCTCGCCGGTTACGCGCTGCTGCTGGTGGCCCGGCTGCTGAGCAGTGAGCGGGGCGGGGAGACCCGGCTGCTGCGGGCCCGCGGCGGATCGCGCGGCCGCATCACCGCCTTCGCCGCGATCGAGGCGCTGCTGCTGGCCCTGCCCGCCGCCCTCCTCGCCCCGCTGCTCGCCGGGCCGCTGACCCGGCTGCTCGCCGAGCGCAGCGCGCTGTCCCGGATCGGGATCCGGCTCGACGGGTCCGCCACCGCCACCGTGTGGCTGGTCGCCGCGGTGACCGCGCTGACCTGTGCGCTGGCCGTGGTGGCGCCCGCGCTGGCGGCCGGAGCCGGGGAGCGCGGGTCCCGCCGCGCCGTCACGGTGCCCGGCCCGGTACGCGCGGGCGCCGACCTCGGTCTGCTGGTGATCGCCGCGGTGGCGTACTGGCAGCTCGACCGCCAGACCACCGGTTCCGGCGGAGGTGCGCTGAGCAGCGACCGGCAGGGCGGACTGGGTATCGATCCGCTGCTGGTCGCAGCCCCCGCCCTGCTGCTGCTCGCGGGCACCGTACTCACGCTGCGCCTGTTGCCGCCCGCGGCCAGGCTCGCGGAACGCCGTGCGGCGGGCGGCCGGGGGCTGGTCACGGCGCTGGCCGGCTGGCAGTTCAGCCGCCGCCCGCTGCGCAATACCGGACCGGTGCTGCTCCTCATCCTCGCGGTCGCCATGGGGATGCTGGCGGTCGGGCAACGCGCCTCCTGGGACCGGTCGCAGCGCGACCAGGCCGATTTCAGGGTCGGTGCCTCGCTGCGCGTACAGGAGAACTCCGTCGGCGACCCGGCGAAGGCGGGCGCGTACGCCCAGCTGCCGGGCGTACGGGACGCGGCACCCGCGGTCCGTACGACCACGGAACTCTCCGGCAACCGCACGGCCGAGGTGCTCGTCCTGGACACCGCGCACGCGGGCCAGCGGATGCTGATGCGCGACGACCTCGGCGACCAGCCCCAGGAGCGGCTCTTCGACTCGCTCGCCCCGCGGGGGACGGCACGGGCCGGCCTGCCGCTGCCGAGGGACAGCGCGCAGCTCCGGTTCGATGTGCGGATCACGGCGGCGGGGGCGCCGGGGACGCGGTCGCCGTCCGGCTCCGCCCCGCGCGTCACCGTGCTGCTGGAGGACGGTCACGGCCTTCCGTACCGGGTGGCCGTCGGAGCCGTACCCGTCGACGGGAAGGCGCATCCGCTCGGCTTCGCGGTCGCGGCCGCGGGCGACCTGGCCCTCACCGGGTTCGAGCTGAGCGGCGAGCAGCCGGCCGGCCGGAGCGAGTCGCACCGGTTCGCCGTCAGCGCGCTGAGGACCGTGACGGCCGACCGGGACGAGCAGCCGGTCCCGGTGCCCGACGGCTTCGGCTGGGACACCGCACCGGCCACCTCCGGGAACGGTACGACGCGACCGGAGCAGTCGGTGCGCGCGACCGCCTCCGCACACACCCCGCTGGCCTTCGCGTACACCACGGGCTCCGCCGCCGACACGGACACCAGGAGCGGGACGCCGGACTTCTCCGTGCGGGCCGCCGCACCCCGTCCCGAGGCCCCGGCGCCGAACGCCGTCGCCTCCGACGCGTATCTGAAGGCCGCCGGGGCGAAGGTGGGGCAGAGCGTCGATGTCACGCTGGCCGGCGAGACGGTCCGGGTGAAGATCGTGCGGTCGGTGCGCCGGCTGCCGACCACCGGCATCGGCACCACCGATGCCCTCGGCAGCGGCACCACCGCGGGCCGTGCGCGGGACGGCGGCGCCCTGCTGCTCGACCTCCGGGCCGTCGGCCAGGCCCTCGCACAGCGCCCGAACACGGTGCTCACCCCGACCGAATGGTGGCTGAGCACCACCCCCGGACAGACCGGAAAGGTCGCCGCCGCGTTGCGGGCCCGGCCCGACAGCGACCCGACCCAGGTTCAGGTGCGCGACGAGGTCGCGCAGGAGCTGGTCAGCGATCCGCTGGGCGCCGGGCCGCAGGCCGCGCTGCCCGCGGTGGCCGTCGTCGCCGCGACCCTGGCCGCGGTCGGTTTCGCGGTGAACGCCGTCGGCGCACAGCGCGAACGGAACGCCGAGTTCGCCGTCCTGCGGGCGCTGGGAACACCGCGCAGGCGGCTGACCCGGATGATCGCCGCCGAGCAGGGCGTACTCATCGCGATCGCGCTGCTCGTCGGGGCCGTGCTCGGAGCCGTACTGATCCGCGGCGTCGTACCGCTCATCGTGCTGACCGGCCAGGCCACCCCTCCGGTGCCGTCGGTGCTGGTACAGCTGCCCGCCGGGCAGATCGCGGCGCTGCTGGCCTCGGTCGCCGCGCTGCCGCTGGTGATCGTCGCGTTCCTCGCGCTGCGCGGCGCCGACCCTGCGACCTCGCTGCGCCACCAGGGGGACCACTGACATGAGCCCGCGTTCCGACCGGGGCCTGCGCGCCCCCGCCCCGTGTGCCCCCTGGGTCCGTACCAGGCTGCGCACCGCTCCCGGCGCCTCCTGGGCGCTCGGGCTGCTGGTGCTGCTGACGGCGTTCCTGGCCGCCGCCTTCCCGCGGGCCGTCGACCGTTACGAGAACGCCGGGCTCCGTCATGACATCGCCACCGCGGACCCCCGGCTCAGTGTGCTGGAGGTGACCGCTCCGCAGCCCGCGCTGCAACTGTCCCCGGCACAGCGCGAGGAGGCGGTGCGCGACGCCACGCTGGCGGCCGTGCACCGCAAGGTGCTGGCGGGGCTGCCCGACGTGCTGCGGCCCGACACCGCCCAGTCCTCGTACGGCTTCGCCACCGGGACCCCGATCGCCGCACAGGAGTCCTGGCTGCCCCGGCCGAACGGCATCGACCCCGCACTGACCTACTCGACGCTGCCCGCACTGTCCGACCACGCCACCCTGCGTGCGGGAAGCTGGCCCACCGTGCACGGCAAGGTCACGGCGGACACGACGGAGATCGAGGGCGCGGTCACCGAGGAGACGGCGAAGGCCCTGCGACTCAAGGCCGGTTCGACCCTCTCCGTACCGACGCAGCTCGGCGACCCGCTGACCGTCCGGATCACCGGGATCATCGCCCCGAAGCACGCCGGGGCCGGCTACTGGTCGGTCCAGCCGCTGCTCCGGACCCCGTCCCTGGTTCCTCTGCCGGGGAGGACGGACCCGCTCTACCACTGGACCGCCGCCGTCCTGCTGCCCCCGGATGCCGCGCCGGCACTGCTCGCCACCGCGGGCGCACCGCAGGTGTTCTGGCGGATCGCACCGGACCCCTCCCGCCTCGCCGCCACCGACCTGCCGGAACTGCGCACCTCGATCGCCTCGCTGGAGAGCGGCCCCGGGCTGGTGCAGCTGCGTACGACGGCGGGCGCCACCGCGGCGCTCGCCACCGACCTGGACGAGATCCTCACCCGGTACGACACCCTGCGTACGGCCATCGGCCCGATCGTGACCGTCGCTGCCGTGTGCATCGGAGCCGTCGCCGCCGTCGTCCTGCTGATGACCGGCGGGCTGATCGGGGGGCGGCGCCGCAGCGAACTCGCGCTGCTGCGCTCGCGCGGCGGATCACTGCGCGGCATCGGCGGCCGGCTGCTCGCCGAGACCGCCGTGATCGCCGTGCCCGCGGCGGCGCTGGGTCTGCTGATCGCCGTACTGGCCTTCGGGCAGGCCCGGCTGTGGCGCTCGGTCGCCGGGGCTGCGATCGTCGCCGTGCTGGTCTGCGTCGCCCTGCCGCTGCGGACGACACTGGCGCACCGCAGACCGCAGATGCACGGGGCCCGCGACGACCTGATGGACACCCGCCCGTCACGGCGGCGCACGGTCGCCGAACTCACCCTGCTGGTCCTGGCCGTCGGCGCGGTCGTCGCCCTGCGCCGCCGCGGCACGGGGTCCGACGGCGGTGCGGACCTGCTGACCAGCGCCGCCCCGGTGCTCGTCGGGCTGATCGCCGCGCTGGTCCT